>NZ_JAZLLZ010000145.1:0-9324 GCF_045598405.1 Sodaliphilus sp. | reverse complement strand
CTGTCTTATTTGATGTACAATCATCTCCACAGGAAAATTTCCTACAAGGATGCTCTTTGTATGAGAACGTATCGGTTTGCATTTTTGTAAGATCCAAACATAAGTATCTGTATTTCATCAAGGAATATTATGCTGAACCCAAATGCTAAAGTTGAGTTTTTATTGAATGGACCGTTGCCCCCATGTTCTTAGATGTCAAGCATGAGTTCCACGGGGTAGTGGTCGGTGCGGGTGTGTATCATTCTTCTTTGAGGACTGGGCGGATGAAGCAACCGTAGTAGCGGGTGATGGGAGTGCCGAAATAGCTTGTTTTGTTGCTCATGTCAACTACACACAGGGCAATTGCTGAAGCGTCATCGTCATCACCCAATTCATTGGTCCAATAGGAAGAATAGCCTTCAGTGAATTGTCCTTCGCCATAAATGCCAAAGATGGGGAAAAAGATGTGGACACCATTAGGTCCTGTTGCTCGGTAACCGTTAATTCCTTGAAATTTACCAAGTTCCCACTCGCAGCACTCCAATAGTTCATTTACGTCATCATAACTTGGAATTTGCCATCCTTCGCCCCATTCTTGACGAGCAGCATCATGCGCTGGGCGTAAAATGGTGGTTCCGTCGTGGGTGTAATAATTGCCATCGCGGTCCCAATAGTCGTCTTGCTCAAATGTGCCACCAGGCACTGTTGCACCCCAGGCGTAGTAATCGCCAGGTTCAAGTGGCGAACTGGCACCAAGGTTATAGCCTGCCCAGATGTTGCCGCTAGGCAGTCCCAGATCAACCTCTTGCTCGAATGAGAAGACGTTAGCGTTGATAGCGGCTGCACGACGCTCGGCAGCGCGTTCACGTCGTTCTTCCTTGCTTAGTCGGCTGCGCTTGTTGCTTGACTTGGAGCTTGAGGTAGAACTTGAACTATTATATAGTGTACTGAAGTTGTAGGTGATAGTGGCTTCGTCGCCATCCTCATTGTAGCTACGGCCGCCGATCACCACCCAGTTGCCATTACCATCGGTGACATGTGTGGGCTCGATATCTCCGTGGAGAGTAAGGCTAGAATTTACCTTGTAGGTACCGTGGTGGGTTTTTACCGTGAGCGGAGCGGCGAGTCCGTGATTAATGAACACGGTGGTGTAGGTGCGTGCCTCAACAGCGAGGGCGCACAACATTGTAGCAAAGATTGTGATAACTGTTCTCATAATAAGTGAATTTCTAGATGTTAAGCATTTATTCCTTTGTCATTGAATCAATGAGGCAGGTGTGTTTCTTTGTGCCTGAATTATAACTGATTCCCACGAGTAGTATTTCGCCTGCGAGGGGGGTGATAATCTCGGGGTAGTCACGATTCTTGATTTGGCTGATTGCGGTCTCGGCTGTATCGTTCCATTTCAGCTCGATTACGAGAATGGGATGGTTGCTATTGCGACGAGGAATAAACACCAAGTCGGCATATCCTTTACCGCTGGGTAATTCCTGAATTTCGATGTAGTGGTCAATGGCACCAAGGAAAGCTGTACGCACCACAGAACGCAATGCCTGCTCGTTGTTGTAGAAATTAGGTGCGACTTTGTGGTTGTGGATATATTCCACGCCAGTTGCTACAGCTTCTTCGTCTCTCATCCATAAGGCTTCAAGGAGTTTGTCGGAAGTGCGCACAAGCTCTGACAACTCCTTGTGGCTTTTGCTGCCACGGAGGGCCTCAACGAACTCCTCACGTATCTCCTGATTGGGCAAGGTCACGTGCTTAAAATTAAGGTCGTAGGTCAAATATCCTAGATGTATAAGCAACGTGAATAGTTCTTCGTTGTCGCTCACGTCGTTCATGTCGTTGCCAAAACGCAGGACATTAATTCTAACAGGTTCTCCCTTAATGAGTTTCTCAAGAGTTTCCTTTACTCCGTTGAAATCGTTGTCGATATAACGTTGCAGAGAATCGAAAGCCTCTGATTGTGCCCAGTAATTATCGCAACGTCGAGCCCTTATTGCTGTCATTACCGAGTTGGGGTTATAGATGGCTGTTTTCTTTATATCTGGGGCATTGATTCTCCAATCAAAAGTGTCCATTTCATAGCCATCATACCAACGTTTCAGTTCAGAGAAGTCCATGTGGTATTCTTCTGAGAGCATTTTTACGTCATCATCATTGAAGCCTAAGAAACCTCCCATAGGGCCGGGAGTAGTCATTGAATACTCACGGAAATCGTTTAGGGCTGATTGCGTACCATATTTCTTAATTGGTAATATACCTGTCATATATATCCCTGCAAAAACCTTTGATGTATTGCTCCCTTTAAAAAGTCTTCTAAGAAGAGAAACATAATCACTCATGATTTCTGGCCTATCCGACAGTTCGCGGCACATTGCATCCCATTCATCAATTATCATGATGAAACGTTCATCTGTTAATGTCGCAACTTCAAGCAGGATATCCATCAAGTCAGAATCGTCAGCAAATGTAAACTCGGGATATGCTTTCATTACATCTGCTATTACTTTATTCTGCATGTTAACTACAAGATTCTCGGGATGTCCTAACCTTGTCGTAAAATCGGTGATATCGATATAAATGACACGATATTTATTGAGGTGCTCCTTGAATGAAGGGTCTTTGGCAATTTCAAATTTCTCAAACAAGGATGAAGAGTCACACGATTTGTCGTAATAGGCACATAACATATTGGCTGCCATTGATTTGCCAAAACGGCGCGGGCGACTGACACAGGTCAGCATGTTTGCACCGCCCAGTGTCGAATTGATGTATGCAATCATTCTGGTTTTATCCACATATTCGCTATTTGTGTACTTAACGAATCCAGAATTGCCTCTATTAATGTATATGCCCATTTTGGTTTCCTTTTTAGTTGTTATGCCATGCAAGAAGGAAGATGTGTCTCCGTTAACTGCAAAGTTACGACTTTTTTATTATTTATCGACTAAAATGCTCTTAACAATCTTGAATTTGTATAAATTATGGGTGCGAGCTTCAATAGTGAAAGCGTACATTAGAGCAGTTAATAGGATAATAAATGCTCTCATAATAAACAAATTATCAAATGTCAAGCATGAGTTCCACGGGGCAGTGGTCGCTGCCGTGGATGTCGGTGTGGATCTTGGCGTCTACGAGGTTGCCGTCGATTGATGAAGATGCCAGGAAATAGTCAATGCGCCAGCCTGCGTTTTTCTGGCGTGCCTGGAAACGGTAACTCCACCACGAGTAAATGCCTTCCTGGGCGGGATAGAAGTGGCGGAATGTGTCGGTAAATCCGCTCTCGAGCAACGTTGTCATCTTGGCGCGTTCCTCGTCGGTGAAACCGGCATTCTTGCGGTTACTCTTTGGGTTTTTCAGGTCGATTTCCTTGTGCGCCACGTTGAGGTCGCCGCACACTATCACGGGCTTCTTCTCGTTGAGCCCCAGCAGGTAAGAGCGGAAAGCGTCTTCCCATGTCATGCGGTAGTCCAGGCGTCGCAATCCGTCTTGGCTGTTGGGGGTGTAAACGGTTACGAGATAGAATTTCTCCATTTCCAGTGTGATTACTCGCCCTTCGTGGTCGTGCTCGTCGATGCCCAAGCCGTAGGTCACGTTCAGTGGCGTGTGGCGGCTGAATATTGCTGTGCCGCTGTATCCCTTCTTGTCGGCCGAGTTCCAGTAGGAAGTGTAGCCGGGAAAATCAATGTCGAGCTGACCCGGTTGCATCTTGGTCTCTTGCAGGCAGAAGAAGTCGGCATCCAGAACCTTGAACGCGTCTTCAAACCCCTTTCCCACGCAAGCGCGCAAGCCGTTCACGTTCCATGAGATAAACTTATATCGTGCCATGATTAATTCTCCTCTCGTTCTTCTTCGGCGGGAGCGTCTTGATGGTTCTTTACCCATTCCTCTGCGTCCTGCTTGAATGACTTGCGGGCTTTGAGCAAAAGCTTCACCGCTACTATCAGCAGTGCCAGAGCAACGATTGCTCCTGCGATGAGAGCCCACATGGGCAGCAGCATCTTGTTAGCGCAATATAGCACTGCGGCAGCGATTAATATGCACAAGCAGTCGAGAGTGAGTGACAGTTTATATGCTTTCATTCCGTCCATAGTCGTAAGTTGTTGATTACCAAAATTTGTTGTTTTCCTCGCTATATTCCATTCCCGCCTGTGCCAGACGCTCAACGAGCCACTCGCGGTCGATGTCAAGCGATGCACACAATTCATCGAGCGAGGCATACTCGTCGCGCAGTTTCATGTTGATGAAACTCATCAGCATAAACGGGTCTTGGGGTAGATTTTCCATATTATTTTTTTGCAAAGTTAATGATATTTTGACTTAATCGCAAACTTTTTGCACCGCCTATGGCGCATTTGGGTTGTTTTTCGGCAATTCCCGTCGGCGGGAAAAGCGGGGAAAATGGTGTGCCGCAAAAAGGTTTCGTCTAAAACAGCGTCTAAAACAGTAGTTTTTTGCCCTGTAAAATTATAAAAATTCTTGTATATATAAAAAATTTTAACTAAATTTGCACACTGCTGCATAGCGTTTAACTACCATAAAGCGTTGTGTGGCACTGTTACCTACAGGATAAATATACAGGTGGCTTTTTATAACTTGACGGCAGCGTGAGATAAGTTGTTGTGCATCAGTGATTGGATGGTGGTGCGGCAATTTGTGCTAGATGGTTTAAAGAAGTGCGTATATGGCTTTTTAAGTTGCGACAACTCAAAACAGCTTGACCTTGTACTGCTAACTAAACATTAAATTAATTTATTTTTCACAAAACAAAAACAAATTACAAATTTTATGATGAAAATGCAACGAATCACGAAGGTGATGCATGCTGTGCTCGCAACCGTACTGGTGTGCGCGGGACTTGCTTTTGCACCCAAGGCTGACGCTGCTGTTCCTTATCCGAACAATTTGTACTTGACCCAGCAGACTAACTACACATGTACGCTGGTGTCGAATGCAATGATGCTTCGTGCTCGCATGTACCTGAGCAACAACTCTAACTGGACTGCGATCACCGAGTCGTCGCTTTGGCCTTACAGCTGGATCAATGGCGCTGGTCAGCGTGCAAGCTATTCTTGCTCATTTGCAGGATGTACCTTCAATGTTAATCAAGCTTATGTCAACGGTCTCACTGTTTCGCAGCTGCAAGGTATTCTTGCTGCTCACCCCGAGGGCGTGTGTATCTATGTCTCAAGCATTCCTCATGCGCAGTGGGTGACCGACATCGAGAACGGTGTTGTGTATAGCGGCGACTCTTCGGCTCCTGTATATTTCGGCCGTCGTCCTCTGGCCAACACTTATCAGGGTCAGATGTGCGGCTACAACCAGAACACCGTGCTCAGCCGTGTGACCAGCTACTGGTACGTATCTTCTTACAACGTGCCTGCCAACACTAGCTACGGCAGCACACCTACAACTACAACCCAGAGCAGCCAGAACCTGCCCAACGGCACTTACCGCATCGCTTGCTATAGCAACCCCAAGTACGGTCTTGACGTGTCGGGCGGTTCAAATGCCAACGAGGCTAACGTGCAGCTGTGGGAGTACACTGGCGTGAAGCAGCAGCAGTTCAAGGTAACCTTCAGCAAGGATCACTATAACATCCAGGCTGTTCACAGCGGTAAGAATCTTGACTTGTATATGGCAAAATCGGCCGACGGTACCAACGTGCAGCAGTATGATGTTGACGGCACTGCAGTTCAGAACTGGTCGCTGCAAGATGCTGGCGACGGTGCTTACTACATCGTCAACAACAACGGACTCTACATGGATGTCTATAATGGCTCGTTTGCCAACGGTACTAACGTCATGGGCTGGACCGGCAACAGGGTTAATGACCAGAAGTGGTTCTTCATCCCCGTTGATGCCGCACAGTCAATCCCCGACGGCGATTACCAGATACGCAATGCTAGCTACTTCGACTTCGGCGTTGACGTTTCGGGAGTTTCCAAGGACAGCGGTGCTAACGTTCACCTGTGGACACTGGGCACCGGCGCTAACCAGAAGTGGACCGTTAAGTACATGGGCGAGGGCTACTACTCAATCATTGCCAAGCACAGTGGCATGTCGCTCAACGTTAATGGCGGCGGTTACAAGTCATCTAACGTGCAGCAGTATCCCTTCAAGAGCGGCGACAATGCTTCTTACTGGATGCTCAAGGATGCCGGCAACGGTAGCTTCTATGTTGTGAACAGGAACGGTCTGTTCCTTGATGTTAGCAACGGCAAGTATGAAAACGGCACAAACATTCAGGTGTGGGCTGGTAACTCAAGCAAGGCTCAGAAGTGGAAACTGGTTGCTGTGGACGGCACACAGACACTTGCTAACGGTATCTACACCATCAACAGCTCGGCCAACAAGAACTTCGGGCTTGACGTATCGGGCGCTTCTAAGGACAAGAACGCTAACGTGCACTTGTGGACCAACAACAATGGCGACAACCAGAAGTGGGAAGTTAAGTACCTGAGCGATGGCTACTACTCAATCACCGCATTGCACAGTGGCATGGCACTCGACGTGGAGAACGCTGCAATTGATAATACTGCTAACGTGCAGCAATACACTAACACCGCTATCACCAACAATGCCCAGCAGTGGCAAATCAAGGACGCTGGCAACGGCGCATACTATGTGATTAACCGCAACGGTCTCTTCCTCGATGTAAACGGTGGCACCATGGCCGACGGCACCAACATCCAGGGCTACGTGGGCAATCGCACTGCTGCTCAAAAGTGGGTGTTCAACAAGGTTTCTGTAGAGAAGACAGTTCCCGTAATCACCGACGCAAAGGTGACCAATATCACTGCTAACGGTTACACCGTGACTTGCACCGTTACCGACAAGAACGGTATCAAGAGCGTGAAGATGCCCACTTGGACTGTTGCTAACGGCCAGGACGACATCATCTGGCACGAGGCTACTCTCAACGGCAACACCGCTACATTCACTGTCAAAGTGAGCGACCACAAGAATGAGCGCGGCGCTTACCTCACTCACATCTATGCTTACAACAACCAGGACGCTAAGACCTGCAAGCCTCTTGCTGTTGTCACAGTGCCCGAGCCTGTGGCCGACACCCAGGCTCCCGCTATCAGCGACATCAAGGTTACCGATGTCAGCCAGAGCGGCTACAAGGTGACTTGTACAGTCAAGGACAATTTGGGCGTGACTTCAGTGAAGATGCCCACTTGGACCGATGCTAACGGCCAGGACGACATCATCTGGCACACCGCATCGATCAGTGGCAACACTGCTACATTCACTGTTAAGACTAGCGAGCACAAGAATGAGTTTGGTTTCTATATCACTCACATCTATGCTTACGACGAGGCAGGAAACAAAACTTCAGCTGATGCTGGCAAGATCGCTGTTCCCGTGGCTAACGGAACTTACAACATCGCATGCTTCGCCAACAAGGCCCTCGGTCTTGACGTTCAAGGCGGCAACAGTGCTAATGGAACTAACGTGGGCATCTGGACTATTGATCCTAACGCTAACCACCACAAGTTCACCGTTACTCGTCTGAGCGATGGTTTCTACACCCTCAAGGCTGTTCACGCCGGACGTGTTCTTGACGTGTATGGCGGCAATGCTGCTAACGGCACTAATGTCCACATCTGGGATTGGAACAACGTTGCCGATTCTGAATGGGATCTCGCTCTCAACGACGACGGTTCTTATACCATCAAGAGCAAGCTCAACACTAATTACGTTCTCGACGTTAATGGCGGCACACTCACTGCCGGCACCAATGTTCAGCTTTACCAAAGCAACAACACTGACGCCCAGAAGTGGAGCTTCCTGCCCACAGCGGCAGTGCAAGGCTCTGGCTATGCTAGCTACCAGGGCGGCCGCGGAGGTTCGGGCAACGTTCTTGCTTATGGTATCGACGTGAGCGAGCACCAGGGCGTAGGCTTTAACTTCAATGCTGTTAAGGCTGCTGGTTACAAATATGTGATCCTGCGCTGTGGTTTCATCACTCGCAAGGACTACCGCTTCGAGGAATACTATGCTGCTGCCAAGGCTGCTGGTCTCGATGTGGGTGCTTACTTCTACTCTTATGCCGAGAACGCAAGCGAGGCTCTCGCCGAGGCCAACAAGTGCCTCAGCTACATCGCAGGCAAGAAGTTTGAATACCCCATCTACTTAGACTTTGAGGATCCCTGCCAGTATGGCGACGACGCTAAGAGCATCTGTCTCACATTCCTCGACAAGGTTGCTTCTCAAGGCTATCTCGTGGGTCTCTACGGCTATGCTTCATGGCTCGACGAGGACTACAGCGGCCACTGGGTTCCCACTGCACAAATCTGCCAGAAGTATGAGTGCTGGATTGCAAACTATCCTTATGCTAACTATGTAGATAACTACACCCAGAAGTATAAGACCCGTTACGGTATGTTCCAGTACACCGACGGTGCTGCTTCACAGGGTCTCGCTGCTGGCTACGGCCTCGACACCGACATGTGCTTCAAGGACTATCCTTCAATCGTGCGTCAGTATGGCTTCAACGGTTACAGCGCTTCTTTGACTCCCGTGGTTTACAACACAGGCGAAGGCGTAGTAGCTCCTGAAGAAATCTCTGACCTGAACGACGTGGACGTTAAGACAGTAGAGAAAGTACAGTACATCAATGTCAACGGTCAGGTAAGCGACCGTCCTTATGAGGGTATCAACGTGGTTGTAACCATCTACAGCGACGGCAGCAAGACAGTCAAGAAGGTCATGAAGTAATACTTCATCATTCCACATAACAACCGGCTGGAGTTCACAAAGCTCCAGCCGGTTTCATTTTTGTAAAAATATATAGGTGGGTTCTATAAATTCTGACATTAGTGTCCGGAAAAAATAAGCTAGAACTTGTTGACAACAAATATTTTATAACAAAAATAATCGGAAGAGGCTGGCTTTTAGGCTCGAAGAACGTCACTATGCGAACCGAGCCTTGGCGAGCTCGATGAAATCAAACCCCATGTAAAGACCGTCGAAGATGGTCGCAGCATGGGGGCCTCATTGCATCGTAACCGGCGGACGCAGTCCGTCGGAGGTTGGGTAGAGTACACTGCAAAAACAAGAGCAGGAAGGGACGATACTCCCGTATCGTCCACAGTGTTCTTAGAACGCTTATATTCAGGTAATTGCGTAATGTCTTACACTCGTTCCGAGCGTGCGGACGATACGGGAGTGTCGTCCCTACCTCAACTTTATTTCGCATTTTGACACACCCTCCTACGATGCAGTGCGGCCTCTGTCTAGGCCGATTGGTAGATGGCTCCCTGTCCGACGGTCTGGCGACCGCCGGTTACGATGCAGTGTGACGGGTTCCCCGTCAAAGCTGGTTGGGTCGTG
>NZ_JAZLLZ010000144.1:0-20323 GCF_045598405.1 Sodaliphilus sp. | reverse complement strand
AATTTGAAAGGTTATTGGTTATTGTTTATTGGTTATAGAAATGTTACCATTATAGCATTTGGGAAGTTAATAACCTATAGTATCAAAACATACACTTCATTAACCTTTAACCAATAACCTTTAACCACTCAAGTTGAAGCTTGCGAAACTTGAGTTATAACTATATATCAATGGGACATCTCGCGCTGATCTCACTGACTTCACTGATGAATTTTATTATATACTCAACTTTAGCATGTGAAACCATTTGAGCCTCACCTATTTGCTCCGATTAGCGTCCTACTGGACGCATCTGCTTGTTGATACTATACCCCCACCGCCACTTCGTTCGGCGGTGGGGGTTATTCAGGTATTGTCCTGCCGGACAATAAATTAGCAATATTTATTATCAACTGCTAAAGTTGAGTTATATATCCCTAAATTTCTTCGATTAGATTATCTTAGTGATCCGTGAGATTTGCGCGGGGAGTCATCAAAAAAAATCTATTGGTGTTTAGTTACCTGCGACAAACGATGGGAACTAAATAAAATTACACTTTTTAACAAAATAAATTGCGTTGAGTTGAGCGAAATAGATTATCTTTGCGTGTTAAATTAACCTACTAGTATAGCTCTAATATGAGTATAATTAAGTCTTTCGACAAGCTGAAAGAAGAACTTGTCAAAAAAAGTGTGAGAAAAAAAGTTGCCGTTGTGTGGGCAGCCGACGACTCTACCCAACAAGCAGTAGCACAGACATTGAGCGACGGATTTGTCGAAGCAGTGTTTGTGGGTTATGTGCGAGAATTGCAAGAATTACCTTTGCTGCGTCCCCATCTTGACCATATCACGTTTATCGACGCCGCCACACCCGACGAGGCAGCAGAAATCGCCGTGTCGCTGGTGCGAGAGGGCAAAGCCGACGTGCTGATGAAAGGTCTCATCAACACCGACAACCTGCTGCGTGCAGTGCTCAACAAGGAAACCGGCATACTCACGCGAGGCAATGTGCTCACCCACATTTCCGTGGCACAGTTACCAGCCTACGACAAACTGTTGCTGTTCAGCGATGCTGCCGTGATCCCCTATCCCACCCACGAGCAACGCATCAAGCAAGTGGAATATGCCGCAGCCATGGTGCGCAGCCTGGGCATTGACGAGCCACGCATATCGCTGATTCATTGCAGTGAGAAAGTGAACGAAAAGCATTTCCCTCACACAGCAGGATACAAAGAAATCGCCGCTATGGGGCAGGCAGGCTCATTCGGCCGCTGCATCGTTGACGGTCCTCTCGACGTGAAGGTGTCGTGCTGCCGCGAGAGCATGGTCACCAAAGGCTTCAGTTCGCCCATCGACGGGCAAGCCGATGTGCTCATTTTCCCCGACATCGAGGCGGGCAACACATTCTACAAGACTATCACGCTCTTTGCCGGAGCACAAACTGCTGGCGTGCTGCAAGGCCCCAACGCACCTGTGGTGCTGCCATCGCGCAGCGACAGCACGATGAGCAAATACAACAGCCTGGCAGTGGCAGTGATGAGCCTCACGCATTAATCCATTAAACTTTTAAACACTTAAACACTTAAACTTTTACTCCAATGCTGATTCTCGTAATTAACCCCGGGTCAACATCCACCAAGATAGCCGTTTACGACGGTTACACCCCTGTGCTGGTGAAGAGCATAAAGCACAAGACGCAAGACCTTGAGCACTTTGCCAAGGCAACCGACCAGTATGAATTTCGCAAACGCATTATCATAGACGAAATCAAAAACAACGACATCCCGTTCAAGTTTGATGCCGTGATAGGCCGTGGCGGGTTGACCAAACCCTTGAGCGGCGGTGTGTATGAAGTGAACGAGAAAATGATGCACGACACCTGCGACGCCGAGCACCAGCACGCCTGCGACCTGGGCTGCCTCATCGCCCACGAGATAGCAAGCGAGATACCTGGTTGCCGCAGTTTCATCGCCGACCCCGTGGTGACCGACGAACTCAATGACTATGCCCGCGTGTGCGGTTCGCCACTGATGCAGCGCAGCAGCATCTGGCACGCCCTCAACCAGCGCGCCATGGCACGCCGGTTTGCCCGCGAGCACAACACCAGCTATGAGGACGTGAACCTCATCGTGTGCCACCTGGGCGGCGGCATCTCTATAGCAGCCCATGAGCACGGCAAGGCTGTTGACGTGAACAATGCCCTTGACGGCGAAGGCCCGTTCTCGCCCGAGCGTGCCGGGACATTACCCGCCGTGGACCTGGTGAGGCTGTGCTACAGCGGACGCTTCACCGAGCAGGAGTTGCTGCAACGCATTGCCGGCAACGCCGGACTCACTGCACTGCTGGGCACTAACGACATGATGGAAGTGGACCAGCGCATCAAGAACGGCGACGAGAAAGCCAGATTCTATGTCGATGCAATGGCTTATCACATCGCAAAGAACATCACCGCCCAGGCAGCAGTGCTGTGTGGCAAGATAGATGCCATCATCCTCACCGGCGGCATGGCGCGATGGGACTACCTGGTGGAACACATCATGAAACGCGTGTCGTGGCTCGCACCCACACACATCTATCCCGGCGAGAACGAACTGGAGGCTCTGGCCCACAACGCCATTGCTGTGCTCAAAGGCAAGATTTCTCCCAAGACCTACGAATAAAGGCTACTACATCACGAAGGCGTGTCCACGAGTCGATAACTCATGGGCACGCCTTTGTGTATCAGAATAAAGGTGGGTTCTATTAATCCTCCTTGGGCCGTTGCTCTACCTCGACCTGCTTACCCACTTGCGTTTTCTTCTCCACATCATAGGGGCGCTGGGCTACGGTTTCGCCCAGCATAGACTGCTGGGTGGCTTGTTGCGCTTCCATCACTTTCATGAAGTCGATAGCGTCCTCGCTCTCGTCTTTCTTTTTAGTATATACAAATCCCATAGTTAGTGCAATTACATTATTACTATAGCAAAATTAGCAAATATTATGCCAAAAATCACTATCTTTGCAAGTAAAAAAATAATATAAACATGAAAAAGATAAAAAATATCGTTTTTGACCTGGGCGGCGTGGTGTTTGAGATTGACAAGAACCGAGCCATCGAGCATTTCAACGAGGTGGGCTTCGGTGACGCCAAGTCCTATCTTGACGCATTTGAGCAAGTGGGAATCTTCGGCCAGCTAGAGTCGGGGCAAATCACTGCCGAGGAATTTCGCGTGGAGTTGAGCAAGCTGGCAGGCAAGGAGTTGACTCACGACGAGTGCAAGTATGGATGGACTGGTTACTACAAGTGCATGCACCAGCATATACTCGACGCCATCACCGACTTGCGCAAGCAAGGTTACCGCGTGAGCCTGCTGTCAAACACTAACCCCTACATGATGGAATGGGCACGCAGCAAGGACTTCGACGGCAATGGCAATCCCGTTGACTACTACTTCGACAAGCTCTACCTGAGCTATGAATGCAAGGTGATGAAACCCGCTGCACGCATCTTTGAGATTATGATCGAGGGCGAAAACGCCAAGCCCGAGGAAACACTATTCATCGATGACAGCCCGCACAACGTGGCGGCAGCGGCAGCACTGGGCATACACACCCTCCAACCTGCCAACGGCGAAGACTGGCGCGAGAAACTAAAACAAATACTTCAAGAATCATGAAAAAGATTTATATCGCTACATTATGCGCAGCAATGGCACTCACCGCCAGTGCGCAACAGGAATTGCACGGCGGTGCTAATGGCACACCAGCAATCAACCAAGACCACACCGTGACATTCTCAATCAAGGCCCCCGAGGCCAAGCAAGTGGTGCTGCACATGGATTATCAGCGCGACACCACCATGACTCGCAACACCGACGGCACATGGACACTGACCACCGCCCCGCTGGCGCCCGAGCTATATCGCTACAACTTCGTGGTTGACGGCGTGAAAGTGCTTGACACTAACAATGTGTATAGCATCAGAGACGTATCCACCGTGATGAGCGCATTCATCATCGACGGTGACAACGCACCTTGCCCCTACAGCGTGACCAATGTGGCGCACGGCAACGTGGCGCAAGTGTGGTATGACTCTCCCTCCCTGGGCATGAAACGTCGCATGACGATATACACTCCAGCGGGATATGAAGAAGGACGCAACCGCTATCCCGTGTTCTACCTGCTGCACGGCAGCGGCGGCGACGAGACCGCATGGCTCGAGCACGGACGCGCGGCACAGATAGCCGACAACCTCATTGCCAACGGCAAGGCCGAGCCCATGATCATAGTGATGCCCAACGGCAACGTCGATGAGAAAGCAGCCCCCGGCGCTACCGAGGAAGGCCTCGTCAACCCCACCTTTGCCCACAAACAGTGGATGGAAGGCACGTTTGAAAGCTCGTTTGGCGACATCGTGAACTATGTCGATACCCACTACCGCACACTCAAGACCAAACGCAAACGTGCCATCGCCGGATTGTCGATGGGCGGTTACCACTCGCTCTACATCAGCGCCAACAATCCAAGCGACTATGGCTACGTGGGTCTGTTCTCGGCGGCAATCTATCCTATGAAAGGCGTGAAGTCGCCCATCTATGACGACCTAGAAGGTAAACTCAAAATCCAGTTCCAGCAGCGTCCGCGACTCTACTGGATAGGCATAGGCGAGGATGATTTCCTCTACAAGGACAATGCAAAGTACACCCGCATGCTCGACAAAAATCGCATACGTTACACCTACTTTGAGTCAACCGGCGGCCACGAATGGCGCAACTGGCGCAAATACCTCCTAGAGTTCATGCCGCAGCTCTTCAAGTAACCGAGAAAACAGTAAATATTCAATAGATTTTTTGCAGATTCCCCGCGCGGATCTCACTGATTTAACGGATTTTTATTGAAGAAATATTAACAACGTGAGGCTGGAAGCAAAAACGCACAAAGCTTGCTTTGGGTGTGTTGGCTTCCAGCCTCTCATTGCTTAATAAAAATCTGTAAGATCAGTGAAATCCGTGCGGGGAGTCCCATTGGTGAAAAGTTATCTCTAATTTACTGCTCTATTAATTTTTGTTAATTTGCAAACAAATCATTCCCGATATGATGTGATTATAGAAATGATTTTGTAAATTTTCAACGTTGCACATATTGTGCGGCAAGACATATTTAGAAAGCGTTAAGCTTTTCCATCTGTCGCGAATCTGGACAATTTGCTAGTAGATTGGGAAAGGTGAATGCCTCTTTGGTATCGTCTATGTACTTAATCGTCATATACCTGCCAAGAGTGTGAGTCATCGTTAGATCCATCTACTTAGGCAGTCCAGAGCCTGCGACAGGGATTAGTTTCGGAGGCTCGCACTTTTCTTTTTATGCCTTCTACATTAACAACTTTTGTTAGCCATTCCTCATCGAGCCCCAGGAATATCATGAAACGTGATGAAAAAATTTCTTTTTGCTATTGCACTTACGTCTGCAATGGGGTTGGTATCTTGCGATGAGGGAGATATTGTAAATTTTGCCCATGAGTTAACTAATTACAAATCAAGAGACTTGTTCATTGGCACCAAGGATCTCTCAGGCGAATGGCTTAATTACAACTTTTGCGATGCCACTATTGACTTAAAATGTGAACAGAGTAAAAAATACGCCTTTATAACATCTGTTGATACTACGTTTAACGATAAAGGTCTCCCAGAAAAATTCTTCTATCATGAAGATTTGAACGACTCTATTGCCAAGTATGTCGGTCCAGAATACCGTCTTCCCACACTCGCTGAGTTCCAAAATTTATTACAGCGTGCAGCCCGCCGCGAGACAACCTTCAACGGAGTTGCTGGCTATGTGTTCAAGTGCAACGACAAGACATTATTCTTCCCATACGGAACATACCTAACAGGCTCAGTTGTCTCAGGCAATAAGGGAGAAGAAAGACTTGTTTATGTATATAAACTTGCCAAGGGCGATGCCATCACCTACGATGCCGCAGGCAATAACCCCCAAAAGGCAGAACACTACATACGTCCAGTGAGAAAACTCGCAAAAGAAATGAAATAGTAAACTTAATAATCACATTATCAAATGAAAAAAGTCCTTTTATTATTATGTGTGCTAATGTCACTTACTTCATTGGCGCAAACAAAAACCACAAGAATTCAGGAAACTCAAGCACGATTGCTGGATGTAACTACTAACGCCTACGTAAAGCCTTTAACAGTAGAATTAAAGGTAATTTCGGGACGAACTGTTGACTCTTGGAAACTTTCTAAAAATGCAGTGATTAAAGAAAAGTACTCTCTTGGTATTAGATATGATAAAGATTTTACCAATTTTCATAGTGCCGGTTTAAAATTCCACTGCTTAAATGTCGCACTTGGTTATCGATTTTGATAAATAATCTTGTAGTAAATAAAAATGATGGGGGCGGGATGCAGTGGGAAATTTTCCCTGCATCCCGCCATTTTTGTTAGAATTTTGCTATCTTTGTGCTTGAAAATAGAAAATGCCTGATTTTCTTGCGGGAGGACAGGAGTGACTCGCGGGAAATCCCGCGAGCACAGAACCAAGGAACCCACGAGGATGATGATGGCGCGAAGATGGTGGCATTATGATTAAAAGCGAGACACAACACTCGATGCATCGACGGGCATTGTGGCACGATTATCGTGACCCAGGTCTCTATATGATTACCCTTGTGGTTAATGCCCGCAAGCCACTGCTTGGCACGCTGATTGAGGACAACGGGCAGGCTTATATCGAGCACAGCATGCTTGGAAAGGCAATTATCAACGAGGAGATAAACAAGATTTCCCACTTCTACCCGATGGTAGAGGTGTGGAAGATATGTGTCATGCCTGACCACATCCACATAATTTTTAACGTGAAGACGGCGATGCCCCCAGGGAAGCACCTGGGTAATGTCGTTTATGGATTTAAAACTGGATGCACCCGGGCACTGTGGAAGATAATGGCTGAGGGAGAACCCTCGCCCACACCTGGCGATCCATTTGTCGAGGGAAATTCCTCGACCACTCAACCTAGCGGTCCTGTTGCCGAGGGGTCTCCCTCGGTCATGAAGCCTCTCCTCTTTGAAAACGGCTACAACGACAAGATTCTCAAGGGAAAAGACCAGCTCAAGCACTGGAAACGATACCTTGACGACAATCCCCGTCGCCTGATGCTCAAGCGCAAGCATCCCGACCTGTTCACCGTGATGCACGATGTTACCGTCAATGGCCAGCAGTGCCAAGCCGTGGGCAACATTTTCCTGCTTGACAATCCATGCAAAGCGGCAGTTATCGTCCACAGGCGGTATAGCGACACTACATTCCAGCAACTAAAGCAAGAATGGCTTGCCGTGGGCGAAGCAGGCGGCGTGTTGGTGAGTGCGGCTATCGCTCCTCGCGAAAAAGAAGTCCTGCGCGAAGCTATGGACCGAGGGTACAGTATCATCTTGTTGCGCGAGAACGGCTTCCCTCTATTATATAAGCCTGCTGGCGAAGCATTCAACGCTTGTGCTCAAGGTGTTTTACTACAAATCAGTCCCTGGAATTACCGGAATTACCACACGGAGCGTCAGAAGATTTCTCGCGCCCAGTGCCTTGAACTAAACACTCTGGCACAGAGCATCATTCAGGAGTAGATCCTGGCCAGAGGTGAGTGCCTCAAGAGTTGAAGATGATGAAGTCTGGTTGAAACTCAACGAAGAAGGACCAGAAAAGCTTGACAAAGAGATGATGAAATGGTTAGAAGATTAAGTCAATTTTAAAAAGCAAAAATAACAATTTGGGCTGACTCATCTTTTGCGAGCCAGCCCTTTTCTTTTTTGGGAGTATTCCGATGTGCAATTATTTGATGGGAGTTATGGACATGTGGTGAGGGGGTTGGAGCACAGATCTTCTCTCTGCATCCAGCCTTCTTTCCGGGTTGTGGTTTCACGCACTTTTATCCACCCGTCGTGCAGCTCAATGGGTTCCACGACAACGTCTTCGGTTATAGTCATCAGCACCTTGCTGTTCTTGCTGGGGGTAGCGTGGAGCTTTGCATTGCCTCTGCCGTTGGCACCCAGGGCGGAGGCGTTTATCCAGTAGTGGCCGGTAGATGAACCTTTGAGGTTTATGATCTCGCTATCATCGCCATTAGGGATAATCATGTTATCATGAATAAGGCACCAGCCATTTTCAACCTTCAGAATGTCTAGGGTGTAGTTTTTGTCGTTTATGGTTGAGAATACCACCTTCCCGCCGGGTGCGTTGCAAATTTCAACTTTATGGCTTGTCACGAAGAATTCCTCTGGACTATTGTCTTCTTTCTTGAAATCGAAAGACATGCCGTTCCATGTGAGTGTGTGGTAAACTGGGTCATAAAGATCTACTGTCTCGCACACGGTGATATCTTTGCCCTCGCGTGGGAGTTGCAGGAAATAGTGGCTGTCCATGGGGTTGGGCATGCCGTTGAAGGGAGGGGTAGCCATGGGCACAAGCTGTTTTTTTACCTCGTCGTACAGGTAGGCGCGGAAACCGGTTTCGGTATTGTAGGTGTCGGTGTCGGCCTCTCCATACTGGAATGTGCTGTAGTAGCCCCATGCTGACGACTGTGGATTTACTTTCTTGCCGAAACTGGTTGCGCGGTATGACAGGATGACGAGCCTCTTTTTGTCACTGCGGTTCCAGTAAGACACATTGTAGGTCACGCTACCATCGCCCTCTTCGTGAAAGCAGAAGTAACCGTGAGGCTTGTCGAAAACGGGATCGCCGGACCATTCGTTGGGCTTTGTTTGGAAAATGGCTGTAACGAATTGCTCGATGCCCACGCCGCCTTTCACGTTGAAGGATTTGCCATAGCTGTTCCATAAACGCGTTTGTCCCAATGCGCTGATGTGCAATGCGAGCAAGAGCGAAAATAGAAGAATTTTCTTCATGATTCTGTTAGTATTATTTTGTTAGTTATTCTACAATAATGCAACACAGTGTCTTGCCTCACGCCATTGGTGTGATGGTTACCTTAACGCATTAGCATAGTCGCGCCATTTCTGGATGAGGCATTCCATGTCTTGGGGCAGCTCGCTGTCGAAGTCCATTTGCTGGCCGGTGGCGGGATGCACGAATCCCAGCGTCTTGGCATGCAGTGCCTGGCGCGGGCACAGGGCGAAGCAGTTGTGGATGAACTGGGCATACTTGCTGCTGGTGTTGCCGCGCAAGATCTGGTCGCCGCCGTAGCGCTCGTCGTTGAACAGCGGGTGGCCTATGTGTTTCATGTGGACGCGTATCTGGTGAGTGCGGCCTGTCTCGAGCTGGCAACGCACCACTGCCACGTGGGCAAGGTTTTCGAGGGTGTGGTAGTGTGTCACGGCATGCTTGCCCATGTCGCCGTCGGGGAACACGCACATCTGCAAGCGGTCACGCAGGCTGCGGCCTATGTTGCCGGTCACGGTGCCGTCGTCCTGTTTCATCTCGCCCCACACCACGGCTATGTACTGGCGCTTGGTGGTCTTGTTGAAGAATTGCAGTCCCAGGGCGGTCTTGGCACGCGGTGTTTTAGCCACTACAAGCAGTCCCGACGTGTCCTTGTCGATGCGGTGCACGAGGCCCATTCGCGGGTCGGTCACGTCATAGTCGGGGTTGTCCTTAAAGTGCCAGGCTAGCGCGTTGACCAGCGTGCCATCGTAGTTGCCGTGGCCGGGATGCACGCACATGCCAGCGGGCTTGTTTACGACAAGCAGCTCGTCGTCCTCATAGACGATGTTGAGTGGAATGTCTTGTGCCACGATCTCGTTCTCATAGCGCGGGCGGTCCATGACCACGCTGATGACGTCGTCGGGGTGGACGCGGTAGTTAGACTTGACAGGTCGTCCGTTCACGCGAATGCATTGCGCGTCGGCAGCATTCTGTATGCGGTTGCGTGATGTGCCCTTGATGCGTTCCACAAGGTACTTGTCGATGCGCAGCAGCACCTGGCCTTTTTCCACTTCAAAGCGGTAGTGCTCCCAGTAGTCGCGTCCGTTCTCGGTGAAGTCGGGGTCGGCAAAGTCGAGCTGGATTGGGGAGGTGTTGCCGTCCTGTTCCAGTTCGTCGTCGATGAAGGAGTTGTTCATGTTGTCGCTCATAGTGTTATACCTGCGTCATTACAACTCAAAGTCCTCGTCGGCCATGCTGTCGATGAGTTCGTCTCTCTTTGTCCCCAGGAAGTCGTCGTCGAGTCCGGTATTGAGCGAGCCGTCGCCCACGGTGATGTGTATGCGTGCATTGATAGCCACGCCATTGCCAGGTATAACGGGACGGCCATCGACAAGAACCTTGACCACTTCCATCTGCTTTGACGGCACTGTGTCAACTTCGATATACTTGAATCCCATGTCGCGCAGCTTGCTCTGTGCCATGCTGAGCGAGATCTCTGTAACCTTTGGGAAGGACACGATGCGGGGGTGCATTGCGTTGACGTAAAGGAATACCGGGCGCACGGCCTTGATATAGGACCCGGTCTTGGGATCCTGGTCGGTTATGTATCCCGGCTTGAAACTCTCGTTGAAGTTGGTTGAGTCCGAAATCTCCCATGCAAGTCCCGCGTCCTCGAGTTTCTGGATTGCTTCTTCAAGCGGCATGTTGCGCACCTCGGGCACGAGTTTCTCTTGCCCATGAGATGTGAACACGTCGATAAATAGCATTGCAATAAAAATAGACGCTATGAGCGCTACTATGATGAGTACAGAGTTCACCAGGTAGGGATGGCGGTCTTGGAAGGGAGCTTTCTTTGTCATCTGTTTTTTCGTAATTGTGTAAATTCAATCTGCAAAGATAGTGAAACTAGTTTGCAATTCAAAATGAAATGTTGTTTTTTTTCAGGGCAACCGCATCAAAATTGCAAAATTTCAAAATTGCATTCTGTCCGCAGGACTGTACCTTTGATAACCGTGTAGGCGCACAGGGGCGAAGCTCCAAGAGCCTGCACGGAAAGAATACCACTCTAAACTTAATGAAAATCGGTAGCGTCTTCCAGACGCCATTATATACAGTTCTTTACCCCGCACCTCCCCTACTACGCTGTGCTTGTAGTATGTACGGGATTATCGCAGGTAATGCCCTG
The DNA here is from genome assembly GCF_045598405.1 of Sodaliphilus sp. Taxonomy (NCBI): domain Bacteria; kingdom Pseudomonadati; phylum Bacteroidota; class Bacteroidia; order Bacteroidales; family Muribaculaceae; genus Sodaliphilus; species Sodaliphilus sp. The sequence goes on along the minus strand of NZ_JAZLLZ010000144.1, from coordinate 9,292 downwards.
CGGACACGTATAACTGCAACAATTTTGATGCGGTTGCCTTGAAATTAATGCCAATTTTTGGTTAATCATATTTTTTTTTGTACCTTTGACAATTAAAACTAAAAATTATATAAATCTCAACAAATATGAAAAAAGAAGAAGTAATGACTCCCGTGGAATTTTTAGATATTTGTCCTATTGCCGACAAAGATTTCCACAACGAGATGTCTATCTTGGTCGAAGAGCCTGCCCTACGTTCGATTTTGAGCCTGATTGCTCCCCAATATACATTTTCGCAACTCAAAAAGATCTTGCTTAGCCTCAACTCGAAGCATGAGTTCCAGTCGATAGTGATGAAGCAGATAGTGGAAGGCTTTATCGAGAAGACCACTGCTGGCCTCACCTGGAGCGGCCTGGAGATGATGGACAAGGAAACATCTTACACTTATATCACTAACCACCGCGACATCGTGCTCGATGCCACACAACTGGGTTATATCCTCGTGGCCGACGGACGTGAGTCGTGCGAAGTGGCCATTGGCAACAACCTGCTCATCTACGACTGGATCAAGAAACTGGTGCGTCTCAACCGCAGCTTCATCGTGAAACGCAACCTGGGCAAGATTCAGACCCTGCAGGCTGCTATCCAGCTGTCAAGCTACATGCACTTTGCAGTGACCCAAAAGAAGAAATCAATATGGATCGCTCAGCGTGAAGGACGCTGCAAGGACAGCAATGACCGCACGCAGGAGAGCCTGGTGAAGATGCTCACCTATGGCAACCGTGAGAAGTCTATTGTGGAAAGCCTCAAGGAGATGAACATCGCTCCCATCGCATTGAGTTATGAGTATGATCCCAACGATTACCTCAAGGCAAAGGAATTCCTCATGAAGAGCAAGAACCCCAACTGGAAGAAGGCTCCCGAGGACGACCTCATCAGCATGCAGACGGGACTCATGGGTTACAAGGGCCATGTGCACTATGCATTCGCACCGTGCATCAACGAGGAACTCGACAAGATTCCTGCCGACCTCGACAAGATGCTCACCGTGAACCGCATATGCAGCATCATCGACCATGCTATACACGAGAATTACAAGATCTTCAAGACCAATTACATCGCTCACGACATCCTCTTCGACAACAAGGAGTTTGCCGATAAATATACCGAGGAAGACAAGGAAGCGTTCACCAAGTATCTGGGCGACCAGATCGACAAGGTGCAGGACATCAAACTCTCCGACTTTGACCGCTTCTACATGTACAACAAGATGTTGCAGATGTATTCTAATCCTCTCACCAACCAGGTGGAGGCAATGAAGTGATTGAATAAGAAACAAGATAGGAACAAATATGCGTATATTCTGGTTGCCATTTGTTGTAGTAATCCTTTTAGTGTTTTTTCTTGACTGGATCATCTCCAGCAAGTTGTGGAAAACCGGAAAACGTTATGCCCGCGTGTTGAGCGTGCTCAATGTCGTGGCTACGGTAGGTACCATGGCAACGGTGTTCGTCATGTTGGGCACACAACCCACATCAAAGTCCTTGTTCGTTGGCCACATGGCCACAACGGCAAGGGCTTTGCTGGCATTCATGCTGGTGCTCATCCCCAAATTGCTGTGGGGAGTGTTCTATGGCCTGGGCTGCATCAAGTGGCTGCGCGACGACTTCAAGACCATGCTCAAATCGGCAGGTATGGGAGTGGGAATAATCACTTTCATCGTGATGCTGCTGGGCAGTGTGTCCACGCCCTATAAGGTGGCGGTGACCAGGGTGGATCTTGATTATTCGGCCTTGCCCGCGGCATTCGACGGCTATCGCATTGTTCACATCAGCGACGCCCACCTTGGTGCCTATGCTGGCGACACCTCTTTTTTCGCGCGGTGCGTTGACAGCATCAACACGCTCAATCCCGATGCAGTGTGCTTCACTGGCGACCTGGTGAGCATGACCGCTGAAGAGGCAAAGCCTTTCGTGGGGCTGATGTCGCGCATCAAGGCTCGTGACGGAGTGTACTCCATTCTGGGCAACCATGACTATGCCGAGTATATGCGCATGCTCACCGACGAGGAAAAGGAAGCCGACGTCAAGGAACTGTGTGCCATGCAAAACCGTGCTGGTTGGACACTGCTCGACAACTCCTCTACCCTAGTGAAACGCGGCAGCGATAGCATTGCAATCGTGGGCACTGCCAACTATGGCGACCCTCCCTTCCCCGTCTATGGCGACTACGGTGTGGCAACCCAGGGGCTCAAGGGGGTGTTTAAAGTGCACTTGCAGCACAACCCCTACATGTGGCGCAAAGTTCTCGTGGGCAAAGAGGAAGCTCCGCTCACCCTGTCGGGGCACACGCATGCCATGCAGTTTGTGTTCAACATGTTCGGCCAGCGCTGGTCACCTGCCAGTTGGCGTTATCCCGAATGGGGCGGACTATACAGCGAGGGCGAGCAAAAGCTCTACGTCAACACAGGCCTAGGCATGGCTGGCCCCCCGTTCCGCATAGGCATCTTGCCCGAGATAACCCTCATCACCCTCCACCGCAAGAAATAAGTCCTTCGTTTTTCCTTAAGAAAACCAATAAAATGTCATCGTCATCGTAGCGAAGCGCATCGTCATCGTTAAAATAGTCATCGTCATCGTAGCGAAGCGCATCGTCATCGTTAAAATAGTCATCGTCATCGTAGCGAAGCGCATCGTCATCGTTAAAATAGTCATCGTCATCGTAGCGAGCAAAGCGAGCGTATCGTAGCGAAGCGCATCGTCAAAAAAAAAAAACTATGTCAAAGATTTCCTCTATCATATCGCAGGAACTTCACCTGCCCGTCAACCAGGTTGACAACACCGTGAGTCTGCTCGACGACGGTTGCACAGTACCCTTCATCAGCCGTTACCGCAAGGAGGCCACTGGCGGACTCGACGATGTGGCAATACAGTCAATCGACATGCGTCTCAACTACTACAAGGAACTTGAGAAACGCCGTGCCACAATCCTCAAAACCATAGAGGCACAAGACAAGCTCACTCCTGAACTTGCCAACCGCATAAACAACTGCTGGGACGCTACCACGCTCGAGGACATCTACTTGCCTTACAAACCCAAACGCCAAACTCGTGCCGAAGCAGCCCGCAAGCGCGGACTCGAGCCACTGGCACGCATCATCATGGCACAACATGGCGACAACATCGAGCAGCGAGCTGCCAAGTTCATTAACGAAGAGGTGAAGACCGCCGACGATGCCATTGCCGGTGCGCAGGACATCATTGCCGAGTGGGTGAGCGAGAACGAGACTGTGCGCAATGCCGTGCGCCGTTCGTTCCGATATGACGCAGTGCTCACTTCCCACTATGTCAAAGGCAAGGAGATAGAAGGACGCAACTATGAGAATTACTATGAGTTCTCACAGCCCTTGAAACGCGTGTCGTCGCACCAGTTGCTCGCCATTCGCCGCGGCGAGAAGGAAGGATATCTCAAGGTGGCAATAGGCATTGACGATAACCGCGCGCTCGACAACATAGGCCGCATCGTGGTCAAGGGCAAGGGAGAGGCTGCCCAGCTGGTCGATGAAGCCGCAGAGGATAGTTTCAAGCGACTCATCAAACCGTCGATTGAGACCGAGTTTGCCGCTGCTGCCAAGGCAAAGGCCGATGAGCAGGCAATCGACACCTTCGCCATGAACGTGCGCCAGTTGCTCTTCGCTCCGCCGCTGGGACACAAGCGTGTGCTTGCCGTGGATCCGGGATTCCGCACAGGCTGCAAGGTCGTCGCCCTCGACGAGCAAGGAAACCTGCTGCACCACGATGTGATGTATCCCACTGCTCCGGCCAACGACATCGAGGGGGCTACCAAACTGGTGCTTGACCTCGTCAACAAATACGACATCAAGGACATTTCGCTGGGCAACGGCACCGCTAGCCGCGAGACCGAGCGTTTCCTCAAACGCATCAACTATGGCGCTCGCCGTGTTAACGTGCACGTGGTGAGCGAGAACGGAGCATCAATCTACTCGGCATCAAAGATTGCACGCGACGAGTTCCCCGATAAGGATGTGACCGTGCGCGGCGCAGTGTCGATAGGACGGCGTCTCATCGACCCGCTGGCCGAGCTCGTGAAGATTGACCCCAAGTCGATAGGCGTGGGACAATACCAGCACGATGTGGACCAGAACCGTCTCAAAGAGGCTCTCAACTACACCGTCGAGAGTTGCGTGAACAGTGTGGGCGTGAACATCAACACTGCCAGCAAGGAACTGCTCACCTATGTGGCTGGACTAGGCCCTGCCATTGCACAGAACATCGTGAATTATCGCGCCGAGAATGGCGACTTCAAGACCCGCCGCGATATACTCAAAGTGCCCAAACTGGGTGCCAAGACGTTCACCCAGGCTGCCGGCTTCTTGCGTGTGCCCGAGAGCGACAATCCACTTGACAACTCGGCAGTTCACCCCGAGCGTTATGCTCTCGTGGAGCAGATGGCACACGACTGCAAGTGCACCGTGGAACAGCTCATCAAGGACAAGGAGTTGCGCAACAAGATTGACCTCAATCGCTACGTTAAGGGCGACGTGGGTATGCCCACGCTCCTAGACATCATGGTCGAACTCGAGAAACCGGGACGCGACCCGCGCCAACAAGTCACCGAGTTTGAGTTTGACGACAACGTGAACACCATCGAAGACCTGCGTGAAGGCATGGAACTCAACGGCATAGTGACCAATGTCACCCAGTTTGGAGCATTTGTCAACATCGGAGTCCACAAGGAAGGGCTCGTGCACGTGTCCCAGCTGGCAAAGAAACGTGTCGATAACCCAGCCAGCGTGGTCAAGGTGAACCAGCACGTGCGTGTGAGAGTGCTCAGCGTGGATGTCGAGCGACAGCGCATTGCATTGACAATGAAACTGTGAGGGTAACTTGCATCGGACATAGCGGATTTGCGATAGAGACGGGCGAAGTGACGCTCATCTTTGACTACTACACCGACGAGCACAACGTCTTGCCGGCGATACTCGAGCGGGCACGGCGCATCTACGTGTTTGTATCGCACAGCCATCGTGACCACCTCAACCACGACATCTTCTCGTGGCAGAACCGTTATCCTGTGCAACGCTATGTGATAGCCAACGAGTGCCGCCGCAAGCTGGGACGGTCGCTATCGCTCGACGATTATCCATTCACATTCCTTCACCACGACGAGGACTACATCGACGATTCATTGAAGGTGCATGCCTTCAACTCTACCGACGTGGGCGTGTGCTTCATGGTCGATGTGGAAGGCCGCCGCATCTTCCATGCCGGCGACTATAACTGCTGGCACTTCGAGCAAGAACGTAGCGAACAAGACGTGAAGAAAGCGATAGGCGATTTCAAAGTGATTTTGCAGGCCATCGTCACTCATGTGAGCACCACAGTTCCTGCCCCTGGCCATGACGGGCGTGTGGACCTCGCCATGTTCCCCGTCATCCCCAACATAGGCGGCGACTTCGCCCTAGGCGCAAGGCTCTACCTCCAGGCCGTAAAGACCCATGTCTTCATCCCCATGCACACCTGGGGCCGCAACCGCGAAGCCACCCAGTTCCACCTCTACCAGTCACCTTACAGCACAACCTACCAAGCCCTCTTGGCAGGTGAAGAATTTACTGCTTGAAAAATCAAGTGAGGAAATTATTATACCTACTCGAATTCCTGTAAGTACTTGGTAAAAGCCATTAGCAGGTATGATTGTTGCCGGGCTAATTGATGTCGACACAGTGCGACCAGAAATCAAGGCAGGACGTTACATCGTCCGCAGTACTAACTGTTTCAATCAAGATGAACTGCCAGATTTTTCTAAGCAGGAACTCCTCAACAACTTCTTGTTCGGGAACATCAGACCAGAGCACATGCTTCAAGATGTTGTGCTCGGAGTCATTGACCTAACCGAGGAGGACAATTCTAATAACAAGGAGAAGCCAACGATTCTTATCCAACGAGGTCGCTTCTTCAAAAAACCGTTAGCCAGCGACACTAACATCGATGATATCAACGATGATGACCTTTATGAGGTTGAGTTAAAGAACCTGGACCGTGAGGATAATGTTATCGTCCTGCCGTTGCGCCAAGAGATATTCAATCAGTTGAAACGCAACACAGCCTTGTTTATCCACAAGACTCCTTACACCCATTTCATCTTGAACATCAACGATATTGCACCTGTTACTTTTAATGTTGTCGTTTGTTTCTGTGGTAACAAGCAGAGGATTTTCACGCTTGAAAGAACAAACCGCATCATACTCCCCGAACCCAATTACACGGGTACAGGCGAAAACAACCACGACGGTATATTATTGATCCTTAGAAATGAAATAAAGACCGATTAAGCACTATTTATGCAAGTTTTTTTGTAACTTTGCAGTGTCAACATAGTTGACGAGACATTGAGGACAAATAATTCATTAGTCTATCTAACTAAAGAAAAAGTAGGAAATTTTCAAAAGCAACAGGATAGATTAGTGGTTCTCGCTATATGCGTGGGCTTCTAATCGTTGGTTGCGTGGTTTACCTACTTTGCCATTTAGTTGACGTGAGGGAGTCCACTTTTTATAATCAGAGTTTAACTTTTCTATTATTATGGTTTATGTATTTTAGAAAAAAGATTTATAATATAATTGAACCTAAATACAACAATAAAGATAGTATAATATCAAGAGTATATGATTGGTGCATGATGATCGCAATTTTTGTTGCACTTATTCCTCTTATGTTTAGAGAAAACAACACGATATTTTACTATTTTGATATAATACCATGTGCTTTTTTTATTGTTGACTATGTTTTAAGATGGATAACCGCTGATTATCGTATGTCAAAGCGCGGTGTCTGGGCATTTATAATATACCCTTTTACACCTATGGCAATTATAGACTTGATTTCGATCCTTCCTACTTTTAACTTCGCTAGAGATGCGTTCAAGATTACCCGAGTTATTCGTCTCTTAAAAATAATCAGGGTAATTAAAGTCGTTCGCTATTTTGAACCGTTACGCCTAGTAATGAATGTGATAAAAAAACAGCGTGTAATTCTCGCAACCGTTTTTGCATTGGCGATTTTTTATGTTTTTATTACGGCTTTGATAATGTTTAATGCAGAGGAACAAATTAATCCTTCTACTGGTGATTATCTTTTCTTGACCTTTTTTGACGCATTCTATTGGGCGGCTTGTACACTTACAACTGTAGGATATGGTGATATTTACCCTATTTCTTTTGTTGGACGAATAATAAGCATTATATCAGCAGTAGTTGGTATAGCTATTATCGCATTGCCATCAGGTATCATTACTGCTGGCTATATGGAAGAAGTCCGCAATAAAAAGAATAAACAGAAAAGGTACAACCATAAAAAGAAGCCAAATGAAGATGTGTAGAAAAATAAAGACATCTAAATACACATTTTACGCAGTACTAGCTTTTTGTTTTTGCGTTATATACAATGTCTATGGTAACCATCATTCAACAAAATCAAAGAGCGATGTTTCTGTTCTTTCCCAACAAGATATTAATCGTCAAACGATAACTGAGGCGATATCAGATGAAAATATTGCTGTTGACTTCTCTTATGTAGGAACAGTAAATCCTATTGAGGGAATTGATGAACTTATTCTTGAACGCACTTCATATATCGTATCTTATAATTCCGAAACTAAATGTCCAAATTGGGTCGCATGGAGGCTAACCAGAGAACATACATCTGGAGACGTTATTCGAATGGGCAATGCATTTCATGAAGATATGGAAGTTCCAGAGCCAAGGGCTAATAATAGTGATTACCGAAAAAGCGGCTTTTCTCGAGGACACATGTGCCCTGCTGGTGATAATAAATGGAGCAAAGAAGCAATGTATGAGACATTTTTGCTTTCTAACATTTGTCCTCAAAATAGTAATCTTAATAGTGGCGTTTGGAATCAAATTGAGATATCATGCAGACAATGGGCAGAACGATATGGCGATATATATATAATTTGCGGTCCAATGTTTTTGAAAAGTCATGAGCGCCATTACATTGGGGAATCTCAAGTTTCTGTTCCTGATGCCTTCTTTAAAGTTATTCTTTGCTTAAATCAACCTAAAGCAATAGGCTTTGTTTGCCGTAATAGCGATGGCAACAAAAAGAAGGATATGTATGTCAATACCCTAAATGAAGTTGAGCGATTAACTGGACTATATTTCTTCCCATTGCTTGATAAAGATATAAGAAAACTCGTTGATAATCAAGCAGACATCAACGAGTGGTAACTTTTTTATAAAACATTAGAGTTCTTGTCACAGAATTACATTCTAATATTTTACATTATCTTGCTATTTTAATAATTTATAGTTCAAATGCGTTTGAGTCTTCAAACCCCTTCTTAGGTTCATCTTCATCTTTATCAAAATAATATAGATTTACCGATGTTCCGTATTCATCTACCTTTAGTTCTAACTGAATACTTGTATGTTCGTCCTCAAATCCGATATCGGTTGTACCATCAAATGTAATATATTGAGAGTAAGCATTTATTAAATGATCTTTTAAGAATTTGTATGTTCGAACCTCACTACTGCCACCAGAGTAGGAACCGAACATGGCATCAAATACAATCGAACTAAAATGACCTTTATCGTTGAAGCTTAATATTGCAAATGCCCAGTCAACACCACCAAAAGAGCAATCGTGTATTGAGATAGAACCAAATCCGTTATCTTCAAATGATATTCCTTTGTTTTGCAACTTATTTTTTACTTCTTGGCGTTTGGACAACAGTTCAATACCCCAAAAGCATCTCTGTATTTGTTTATTCTCGGTTGGGGTTGACTCGGATAACTGAGCTGATTTTACGTCGACGTCAGGACTCATACTCTGAGTATTATTGTCATCTACAAAATTACTATCATCAATCCAACCAAGACCATATGCTAGGCATTTAATAGAATAAACAACGTTTTCCTGTTGAAATCCTGTCTTATTTGCAAATTGATGCGCCATTTTTTTGCAGTCACTATCAAATTTTCCATGCTTAATCAATTGTCCAAAAAAACCTTCTTCCGCCATCACTTTAAAGATATATTTGGCAGAAGGATAATCTTGATATGCAGAGAAATCGCTTAAGATATTTACAAACTTTATATCAAAAATTTTGACATTAGTTAATTCAATAACATTCGGCTCAGTAGATATTTTCCGTGGCAATCCACAGCACTGATTACCCAAATATCAGAGTGCAACGGTAGAGATAGAAGGGTAAGTCACGCACGCCTCTTAGCTCAGAGCGGAATCCCTTCATTTTTGAGTTGAGAGACTC
>NZ_JAZLLZ010000143.1:0-8234 GCF_045598405.1 Sodaliphilus sp. | reverse complement strand
TATCCCCACCTCCGACGGACTGCGTCCGCCGGTTACGATGCAATGAGGCGGTTACACCGCCTACACTCTTTTATCCCCACCTCCGACGGACTGCGTCCGCCGGTTACGATGCAATGAGGCGGTTACACCGCCTACACTGCCTACATCACAACCATAGCCACCCCCTCGCGCACCGGCTGTATCACTAACCAGACCGAACATGCCTTAAAGCGAATCACACTTGACGGGGAACCCGTCGCACTGCATCGTAACCGGCGGTCGGCAGACCGTCGGACAGAAAGCCGTCTGCCACATCGGCCTCGGCAGAGACCGCACTGCATCGTAACCGGCCACGGCTTTCTTTTTGTTTTCGCTATATGAGGGGTGCCGCTTACCCCTTATTAAAACTCTTTTAGAACAGTGTAGAGATGGTTCACGGGGAGGCCCATGACATTGTAGAAACAACCGTTGATACCCGTGACACCCATATAGCCAATCCATTCCTGTATGCCGTAGGCGCCTGCTTTGTCAAAGGGGGCGTAGGTGTCGATGTAGTGGTATATCTCCTCGTCGGTCATTGCGGCAAACGTCACCTGGGTCACGTTGCTGAAAGTTACTTTCTTGTCTTGCGTGGCAACGGTGACACCAGTGATGACCTCGTGGCTGCACCCCGAGAGTTTGCGCAGCATGCGGTGAGCGTCATCGCGGTCGGCGGGCTTGCCCATCACCTCGTCACCGGCAAGGACAATGGTGTCGGCTGTGATGATGAGTTCACTAGGAGCGAGAGTGTAGGCGCTGGCTTTGAGCTGCGACAGGAATGCCGCCACCTCGTTTAGGGGCATGGCAGGATCGTAGGTCTCATCGAGGCCTTTGATTGTTTCTACACGAAATTTCACGCCGAGGCCTGCCAGGAGTTCGCGGCGACGAGGCGAATTGCTCGCCAGGACTATGTCATATTTATTGAGATTGTCAAGCATAATTCTTTTTTAACGAAACGCTTGCTTGCGCAAGCTACGAAAAAATATAGATGTTCTAGATCTAGTCACACCATTTACCAGCCGAAGGCGTTGAGGTCGCTGAGCCACAGGCCCTGGGCTTTCATCACCTGTTCCAGGAGGTCTCGCCCCACCCCGCTGCCGCCGTTGCACGGCGAGATGTAGCTGGCGGCTTCGAGCACCTCGGGGGCGGCATCGGCAGGAGCAACGGCAAGACCGGCACGTTTGAGCACGGGCAGGTCGGGGATGTCGTCGCCCACAAAGGCTACCTCATCGGGGGTGAGACCGTGCTTTTCCATCCATTGCTCAAACACGGGCAACTTTACCGATGCGCCCATGTGCACGTCCTGCACACCCAGTCCCTCAAAACGCACGCGCACGGCATGGGTGTTGCCGCCGCTGATGATAGCAATCTTGAGACCGCACTTCACCGCCAGCTGCATGGCATAGCCGTCCTTGATGTTGACCATGCGCATGGGCTCGCCCGAAACGTGCAGCGGTATCATTGAGGGTGAGAGAACGCCATCCACGTCGAAGGCAATTCCCTTTATTTTCGTTAAGTCGTAGTTAATCATAACATCTTTTTTTTGCAAAATTAATGATATTATTGTACTTTTGCAACTAAGTAGGCGTGCAAAATGATTTATACAATCCTTGCACTCCCTACTGCGCATCTTCGGCACCAAATAACAGTTGAGTAGGAGTCACTACACGCCTTTATATTTGGCGCCAGAATATGCATCACTATTGAATACAACTATTATAAAAAACATTTTGCACACCTACTTATGAAAAGAATATTCCTGACATTAGCAATCCTAACCTTGTGGGCCACAAGCATGTGTGCCCAGGAGCGAGAATACCGCGCACGGCATGACAGCCTCATGGTGTACCAGTCGTGGGAGTCAATATTTAACGGCATCGCCGACACCCTCATCATGAACCCGGAAGTATTGATGTACACCCCTTATGACATCGAGTTTGACGGCATCAGAAAAAACATCAACAAGATGCTTAAAGACGAGACCGTGGCGGTGGCGCTGGGCGACTCGCTTTGGTTTGTCAACACTAATTGGCTGAAAAAGAACTTCAAGGGCGAGAGCAAGCACATGAGCCACTACGTGCCGCTGTATTTCTCGGCCAAGGTGGCCTTTGTGCAGTGGGCCGGGAGCAGCAGTTTAGGGTGGCGGTTCCTTGAAGCGATGAGGAACGGCGAGGCTACTGCCGATGAATACAACAACCCAGGAATGATTTATCTCATCAACTTCGAGAATGGCCTTGTGGAGAAAGTTGACAGCAAGAAATTGAGCGAGCTTTTGAGTTTTTACCCCGACCTGCAACGTCGCTATGAATCGATGCGCGACTATGAAGAGCCCTACATGATCAATGACTTCTTCCTGCAATATGTGCAGCGACTGGGGCAAGACCCTAACGTGCCTTATCTTTTCTAACGATGACGATGCGCTACAATGACGATGACGATGCGCTTCGCTACGATGACGATGACTTTCCTTTTCTAACGATGACGATGCGCTTCGCTACGATGACGATGACTTTCCTTTTCTAACGATGACGATGCGCTTCGCTACGATGACGATGACTTTCTTTTCTTTACGATGACGATGCGCTTCGCTACGATGACGATGACTTTCTTTTCTTCACGATGACATAAAGCAAACCCTAGAAAATCTAGATAGAGCTAGAAATTCTAGGGTTTGTTATTGTATCAAGCCGGGTATTATTCTTTGATTTCCCAGCCGAGAGCTGATGCTCCGAGGATGGCAGCATCGGCCTCTTTCATCTCACTGAACAGAATCTTAACCTTGCCACGCCACAGGGGAAGTACATTCTTGTCAAACGCTTCCTTGATGGGGTTCATGATGAGGTCGCCGCTCTTTGCCAGACCGCCGAAGATCACGAATGCCTCGGGAGCAGAGAATGCTGTGAAGTCGGCAAGAGCCTCGCCCAGGATGTTACCTGTGTATTCAAAGATCTCCTTGGCAAGCTGGTCGCCAGCCACCGCAGCGTCATAAACGTCCTTTGAAGTGATTGAAGCGATATCAAGTTCGCGGAGCTTTGAGTCGTCCTTGCGAATCTCGAGGAACTCGCGAGCAGTGCGAGCCACACCAGTAGCCGAGCAGTAAGCCTCGAGACAGCCTGTGCGACCGCAACCACACATACGGCCATTGCTGCGACGCATGATCACGTGACCAAGCTCGCCAGCGAAACCGTCGTAGCCATAAACCATCTGGCCGTTGACAACGATACCGCTGCCCACACCTGTACCCAGAGTGATCATGATGAAGTCCTTCATGCCGCGAGCAGCGCCATAGGTCATCTCGCCCACGCCGGCAGCATTAGCATCGTTGGTCACGAGGCAAGTGATGCCAAACTTCTCTGTGATTTTCTTTGCCAGGGGTATGGGGCTGGGCCAAGGCAGGTTGGGAGCACCCTCAATCATACCAGTGTAGTAGTTGCCATTGGGCGCACCGATACCGATACCGTTGATCTTGCCCTCGGCGTCGTTGTTATTGATAAGACGAGTCACAGCCTCGTGAAGCTCATCTACATAGTCGTCAAAGTTAGAGTGCTTGCCAGTCTTGATTGAATCGCTTGCAACTACGTTGCCGCGTGCATCTACGATACCGAATGCGGTGTTAGTGCCGCCCATGTCGATACCAATTACATAAGGTTTTGCCATGTTTTTGTAGTTTTTTTGTTTAATATTGTAAGTAAATTATATTTCTTCACAAAGTTACGTTTTTTTGCCGCAAGTAGCAAGAGTAACGCCAAGTTTTTTTCCCTGATTACCACTTGATAGAGAGTCGCGCGTTGATTTGGCGACGGGTGAGGTAATTGGGCACGGCATACTGCAGGTTGTTGACATCGGTCACCCAGTAGTATCCGCTCACGTTGGAGATGTCGAGGATATTGAACACATCGACACCGAGCCATGCTTCCTTGAAATGGCTGAGCAACCCGCTCTTGGGCTTGTGCTCTCCGCCCACAAGCTGGTAACTCAAGCCCACATCGACACGCTTGTAGGGGGGCTGACGGAAGTAGCCCATGTCGCGAGACATGCTTGGCGCTGTGGTGGGGAGACCGCCGCTCAATATTCCCCTGAGGCTGAACTTGAGGCGTGGCAGCTTGGGCAGATAGTCGGTGAAGAAGATGGCAAGGCTGTAACGCTGGTCGGTGGGACGAGGCACTTTCACGCCGTTGATGTTTTCTTGCGTGTTCATGAGCGAGAAACTAATCCAAGAGTCGGTTCCCTCGACAAACTGCCCGAAGAGCTTCATGTCGATACCGGCTGCATATCCCTTGCTGCTATTGAAACCCGAGTAAACCATCTTGAGGTTATCAACCTCGTAGGGGATGAGGTTGGAGAGGTTCTTGTAGTAAACCTCGGCAGTGAACTTGAAGGGACGATCCATAGCCCTGAAAGTGTAGTCACCGCCCAAGATAGCATGGATGCTGCGCTGCGACTTGATGTTTTCGTTAAGATTAATCCAGGCGTTGCCATCCTCGCCATATACATCAAAGCGGTATTCCTTGTAGAACGGAGCCTGATAGTAGAGGCCACCGGCAAAGCGCAGCGACAGGTGGTTGTTGCGCTCGGGTATGAAGCCCAGGCTGAAACGAGGCGACACGAGCGTCTCCTTGTTGAAATCCCAGTGCGACACGCGCACACCGCCATTGATTGTGAGCAGGCCCTTGTCAAGCATCACCTTGTAAGTGTCCTGCACATAGGCAGCAAAACGGGTTGAGCTCAAGTCGTGGCTTGACGACAGGTTATAGATGACGTTTACCTCCTCGGGTATGTGAGGCAGCGAGTATCCAGCCGAGTCGCGCCACTGCCACTCACGCGAGCGGTCATAGGTCTTCTCTCGGCGCATCTCCACTCCATAGGACAAGTTGTTGTTATTGATCGACGTGTTGCCTTTAAGCGCAATGTTAAACACATCTATCTTGAGGCGATTGCGGGCATGCTCATGATACTTGCCCACTCCCAGCTCGCCACCTTTGCCATCCTCACCGCTAGTACCGGCCTCGTCGAGCCAATACTCGCCGTGGATGTCGTAGGCCACAAGCTCGTTGGTCTGATAGGCCGAGCCTTGCAGCGTGAAGTCATTGCCTTTGTTGAGTTTATAGTTGAGCGACAGTGCTCCGAAATAAGTGTAGAACTTATCCTTCTCCTGTCCGTCGAAATAGACCTTGAACGACTTGGCGTTGGTCGAAGTGCCGAAACTGGTCTCGCGGCTGGCAGGAACAAATCGGTAGTCGTTGATCGACACGTTGCCCAGGAACGACACGTTGAATTTCTTGCTAGGTTTATACACGAGATAGGTCTGGTAATCAAAGTACTGCGGGTCATACTCACCCTTGCTCTCCAATGAACCCAGCAACGACGAGTTGCGTTTGTATCGCGCACCGTGCAGCATTGAGAACTTGCTGCTGCTGGCACCTATCGAGAGCGAACCACCCTGCAAGCTTGCCGAGACAGCCCCTTCAAACGCCTCGGGCTGGCGGTAGGTGATATCGAGCACACTCGACATCTTGTCGCCATACTCGGCATTGAAACCGCCGGTAGAGAAATTGACCGAGTTGACCATATCGGGATTGATCACTGAAAGTCCCTCCTGCTGTCCGCTGCTGATGAGCTGCGGGCGGTAAACTTCTATACCATTGATATACACGCTATTCTCGTCATAGCTACCACCTCGCACCATGTATTGCGAACTCATCTCGTTCTTGCTGCTCACGCCGGCCATAGTCGAGATTACGGCCTCTACACTGCGACCGCCCACACTCGGAGTGAGGTTGAGTGTTGAGACATCAACACCCTGCATGGTGTTAGTCTGCTTCTTGAACTCCGTGACCTGCACCTCGGCAAGTTCGGTTGATTTCTCGTAAAGCTTGGGATTGAGAGTCACCGAGCCATCGGGCTTGATGAGCTGGCGCTTAACCGACGAGTAGCCCAGGCAGGAGAACTCCACCATGATAGTGTCTTGCTTGGGAACCGACAGTTCATACATACCCTTCAAGTCGGTGTTAGTTCCCAATGTGGTACCCACGACACGCACCGTGGCAAACTCAATGGGTTGTCCGGTTTCATCGACCACCTTACCTGATATCTTGACTTGCGCAAAGAGAGCCACACCCATTAAGACCATGACAACCAGCGCAGTAAGTTGCTTTATATTCATCGTTATCTTTAATCTATAGTATTATACATTAATTATAACGAAAAAAAAGCCCGAAAAGTATATTGATCGGATGATTTTTTAAATCAGCTCTAGATACTCCTGAGCACTAAACACCGGAAGATTTGAAAATTCCTTGAAGTGCTTAGCATTGTTGGTAATAATGTGCGTGCAATTATTAGCAAAAGCTGCTTGATACTGTAAATAGTCTTCAAAATCCATTACATTGCGATCAAGTGCATTATCAAATTGCTTCTCATCTGCCGGGATGATACCTATGAAACGACGCAACCGGCGAAACACCTGCACACGTTCTTCGTGTGGATGCTTACGCAAG
Organism: Sodaliphilus sp.; assembly: GCF_045598405.1. Taxonomy (NCBI): domain Bacteria; kingdom Pseudomonadati; phylum Bacteroidota; class Bacteroidia; order Bacteroidales; family Muribaculaceae; genus Sodaliphilus; species Sodaliphilus sp. The sequence continues at coordinate 1,719 of NZ_JAZLLZ010000143.1, read as the reverse complement.
ATATAAGCCATATTAGCAAAACTCAATAGAGAAGTACACATAACATCACCATGATTGATAGATTGCTGTATCAGGGAATCCATGTACTCGCAATTTTCTCTTCTGACAATGTAATCAAGAATAACGTTAGTATCAAGAAAAAGAATGTTCATCGTTCCAAAATGTGTTTGGCTTTGTCATCCAAATCTTCATCAGAAAGTACAACAGGATTATTTTTGAACCATGCAACGTCTGCCGACAAACGATGCGATTGTTCCTTTGCAGTATCTTTGTCGGATTTTTCAATATTAGGCATAGACGTGACAACCTGCACAAAAGCATTGATTTGCTTCTTCAGTGCCTCGATATCTATATTTTTAGACTCTGGCACCTCAAATGTCATATTAAAGGTACACATAGTTGTATATTTTTATTTGCAAAGATAACACTAAATTTCCAAATATCACAATACCAGCAACATTTCTCCTAATAAAAAGAACATTAGTGAGTCATCTTATGACACAATCACAACCCACTGTTAATCTCGTCGATGTAGGCCAGCAGCTCGTCGCGGCCACGGCCGTCTTCGCTTGAGGTCATGAACACCGGGGGCAATTCTTCCCAGGTCTTGAGCAAATGGCGCTTGTAGGCAGCAACTTTTTCGACTCCTGCAACCTTTCCCAGTTTGTCGAGTTTGGTAAACACAATGGCAAAAGGCACTCCGTTCTCGCCCAGCCACTCTATGAACTCGAGGTCAATCTTTTGCGGTTCATGACGAGAGTCAACAAGCACAAAGAGACAGGTCATTTGCTCGCGTCCCAAGATGTATCCCTGGATGATGCGTTGCAGCTGCTCGCGGCTGTCCTTGCCTCGCTTGGCATAGCCATAGCCAGGAAGGTCAACGATGAACCACTCGTCGTTAATCTTGAAATGATTGATAAGTAATGTCTTACCAGGAGTTTGCGATGTCTTGGCAAGGCTTTTATTGTTAGTGAGCATATTGATGAGCGACGACTTGCCCACATTACTGCGCCCGATGAATGCATACTCGGGGATATTAGTGTCGGGGCACTTGCGGTAGTCGCTATTGCTTATCTCAAATTTTGCGCTCTTAATTTTCATGTCGTTATGTTGTTTAGGTAACTACAAACCAATATTTTTTTTTGCGGACTCCCCGCGCGGATTACACTGATTACACTGATTTAGTAATAACTGAAAGAAATTAAATAATTAGAATAATTTCTTTTTCAGTTAAATCAGAGCAATCTGTTATTATTGTTTTACGTGAGATCCGTGAGATCAGCGCGGGGATATTACCCAAAATACCATTGCAGTATATTTATGTTGTTCCGACTGCAAAATTACTATAAAAAAGGCAAATTACTGCAATTATAGTATTTTTTTTCGAATTATAGGGCCTGTGGTAAAAAACAAACAGGCAAGCCTGCATAGACTTGCCCATTTGTTTTTAGGTGGGTTCTATTAATTATGACTCAACTTTAGCATATGGAACAATCTGAATTTCACCTATTTGCTCCGATTAGCGTCCTACTGGACGCATCTGCTTGTTGATACTATACCCCCACCGCCACTACGTTCGGCGGTGGGGGTTATTCAGGTATTGTCCTGCCGGACAACAAATTAGCAGCAATTGCTATAAAAGCTAAAGTTGAGTTATCAATAGTCGCACAAAGTGCGACCACGCTCCTTTGGCGCGTTGAATACTTTATTCATATGCAA
>NZ_JAZLLZ010000142.1:0-4806 GCF_045598405.1 Sodaliphilus sp. | reverse complement strand
CTCCGATTAGCGTCCTGCTGGACGCGGTGCATGTTGCATTTCTTCCCCCACCGCCACTTCGTTCGGCGGTGGGGGTTATTCAGGTATTGTCCTGCCGGACAATAAATTAGCAATATTTATTATCAAATGCTAAAGTTGAGTCAGTTAAATCAGAGCAATCTGTTGTAACTATACTACAATAGTTTTTTTGCAGATTCCCCGCGCGGATCTCACTCACACATGATTTTGTAATGAGAGTCTGGAAGCCGACACGCAGAACGCAGTTCTGCACATAACCCTGTCCTAACTGAGCGCAAGCGAAGGCAGGGCAGGGTAAATGCGATACACTATACTGCGGTTGAAGACCGCAACCTTGCACGTTTCGAGGTAGCGGTCTTCAACCGCGATTTTGTTACACTTCACACCCCCCACCGGCAGTCGTTTCACTCCCTTCGGTGGGGGTTATGTGCCCAAAGCTTGCTTTAGGCATAAAACCCTAATCCAATACTTCGTGAGAGATAGAAAAAATCTTCTAATTTCGGATAATTTCTTTCAGTAAAAAAAACTCCAATACTCTGTGGGAGACAGAGTGTGAGAGGGTTATAGCTCGAAGATTTTCAGGATGCCGGCGCGTATTGAGCGTGAGAGCGGGCCGTCGCTCTTGAGGATGTTGAGCGTGGTCTTGATGTAGTCCTCCTTGCTGTGGAAACCGCACAGGGTGGCCACTTCGCCCAGCAGTGGCTTGTGGTTGAACACTTTGAGCACGCCGGCGTAGTCGTTGTGGTGCACCATGGTGTGGAAATCGCGGCACACCTGGTCGTAGAAACCACGCGGGTTGAGCTCGTTGACGAGGTCTAGCATGTGGTCTTCGAGCGCGTTGATGGACTTGAATTTCATGTCGATGCGCACTTCCACGTCGTGCTTGACGCGGTGACGCACGTGCTGCAACGCCTGCTGCTTGAGCTGCGCTTCAAATGTGTTGATGACATGTCGCTTCACCTGATTGAGCACAAGGGCCTCGTTGCGGTGCTTGTAGCGGCACACGCCACGCACCACCGCCTCGAGCAGGAAGATGTTCTCTACCTCGGCCACATTGGGCACGAGCACGTTTTTCTGTCGCAGGTAGGTCACTTCCTGGTCTCCCCTGCGGTCACGGTCCACGATGCCGCGGCAGTCGATGTGGTGAAATGCATGCATGTCGCCGAAGGAACGCACCACCTCAATGACCTTGTTGCAGCTGCCCAGCGGCTTGACCACGTGGTCGGGGAAGATGAGCGGGTAGAGCTTGGAGTCGATGCTGTGTTCCTCGTCGCCCTCGATGAAGAGCACAGGCTTGCGGCTGCCCAGGATGTCGTAGTAGATAGCGTCGTCGAGGTTGTGGCTCGATGTGGCTACCTCGTAGTCCCACGCTTTCTGGGCAGGGTCAAAGGCCTTGACCCACACGCAGCGGTTATCAACACGCGACGAGGCGAACTCCACGTCGTGGGTGTTGTAGATGAACATACAGTCGGGGCGCATTTCCTCTATCACGTTCCACAGCGTGACCATGGTGCTGTGGTGGATGAACACCTCGGGGTCATCCACAATGATTGCCGCTCCAGGCATGGCATATAGCACTGCCGCGATGTGGTAGAGCACTGCCTTCTCGCCGTCGCTGAGCCTGATGGCGGTGAACTTGTCGTCGGCAGCGTCATTGCTGAACATGAGCTTGCCGTTCTCTCGCAGCACCTTGTTCTTGGGAAAAACCTCCTGCCACATCTTCACCACCATGTCGAGTCTGGTCTTGGGGAAATCGACGGTCTCGTTCATGAGCCGGTGGGTCTTGTAGCCCATGAGTTCCCTGAACTCGTCGATGAGCATGATGTAAGAGAGCTTGTCAAACTCGTTGTTGGCATCATTGACCAGGTGAGGGTGGTTCTCGTTGATGTGCTGGAACATATCGTCGATAGAACCCGGCAAAATTTCCCGCTGCCGTCGTGCCGGATACAGTGCGCGCAGGGCCGAGATGCGGTAGGCCTTGCCGCCCAGTTCGTTGATGAGAGCGTCGCAAAAGCGGCTCTTTCCCGAGCCGTTGGCACCGATAACGGTGACTTGCCGCACGTCGGTGAGCACCTCGGGCGTGGCGCCGTCGATGCGGGGAGGTAATTTGAGTTCCATGTGAGCGCGAGTTAAAGTTAAAGTCGGTTTAAAATCCATGCCCTGGGCACGAGCACCTTGGTCTTGAGTTTCTTGTCGGTTTCTTTAAGGAAGAAAGCTGCGCTTTCCTTGTCGTCAAATCCGCTTGCGATGACATAGTACTTGCGCTCGTTGCCGCCGAAGAGCACATAGCTGGGCAGGTGGTCCTCGGTGCGCAGGCGGTCGCGCATGGTCTTGGCGTTGAATTGCTGGGTGAACTCGGCCACCACCACGTTGTAGGGCTTGGCGATGGTCGTGGAGTCGTCATACACGTTGGCATACATGCGCACGAGCCGCACGCTGTCGCCGTTGATCACGGTGTTGGGGCGCACCTTCTCGGCCTGGATGCGGTCGTAGGTCTCTGCGCCTATGCCGGTCTTGTACTTGTCCATAGCCTTGTCGTAGGCTGCCTTGTAGTTCTGCTCGTTGCTGTGGCACGAAGTGGCTAACACACAGGTTGCCAGCAGTGCAACGGCCATGATGTATCGCAATAAAGTCTTGGTGTTCATATCGTTTGTCCTTGAATTTGTTTCTTGTCTTCGCCAAGTTCGATGACCTGGCAGTGTGTGATGCTTCCCTGGTCGAGGGTGAGGGTGATGAGCGTGCGCACCCGTTGCCAGCCTTGCCTTCCGGCAGCGCCCGGGTTGACCACAAGCACGTCGAGCGAGCGGTCGGGCATCACCTTGAGGATGTGGCTGTGTCCGCACACCATGAGCTTGGGACGCGACAGCTGCAGGCGGCTGCGCATGCCTGGGGCGTACTTGCCTGGGTATCCGCCTATGTGCGTGAGCACCACTTTCACGCCCTCGGTCTCGAAGATTTCCATCTCCTTGAGCCGCTTGCGCAAGGGACCGCCGTCGGCATTGCCATAGACGGCACGCACCACCGGGGCGATGGCCGAGAGCCTGTCGAGCACGGCCTCGCTGCCTATGTCGCCGGCGTGCCAAATCTCGTCACATCCAGTGAAGTACTGGGAGTAACGGTCGTCCCACCACGAGTGGGTGTCGCTGATGATGCCTATTTTTTTCATTTCTTGTCCTCCTTGCTTTTGTCCCACGGATAGGTGCGCTTGGGGTTGCGGGGGAACCATCCCTTCTTGACACGTTCTTGCTGCTCAAACACCTCAAGGATGCTCCAGAAGCAAGAGAAAGCCGTGACGCCGAGCACCGACGACCACATGATGTCGTTCACCAGCAGCGCCGCCGCGACAAGCACGATGCCTGCCAGCAGGAATGCCCACCAGCAGCGAGTGCCGCAGTAGTACTCGCCCTTGATGACCAAAGGATGGAACAGCCCTATCACGAGAAACGTGACCGCGCCCATAATCAAGCCTGAAAAATTCAGTTGTTCTAAAAAGCTCATGTTGCCTATAATCGATATTACGGGGCAAAGTTACTGAATATTTTTAGAAAATGTTTCGTGTTTCTAAATAATTTACTAACTTTGCAGTGCAAAAAGCGCCTGTGGCGAAATTGGTAGACGCGCTAGACTTAGGATCTAGTAACGCAAGTTGTGTAGGTTCGAGTCCTATCAGGCGCACAACTGGAGGGGTTAAACTGGTGATATTGGCCGGTTTAACCTTTTTCTTGTTTTTGTCGGGGCAGCAATGATGCAAAATAAAAGGTTCCGTGCCGGTGTTGGCAGGAACCTTTGTCGTATATATAAATGATGTTTTATTACTGTTGCTCGATTACTCGGCATGCGCCCATGTAGCGGCGGCTGTAGTAGCTCTCGCTTGAATGGCTCTCGGTGATGCCAGTGCGTGTGGCTGCATGTATGAACTTGAATGTGTTGTCTTCGTTGACCTTGGTGACGATGCCCACGTGGCCAATGCGCTTGCCCACTGCACGTCCGTTGAAGAACACGAGGTCGCCGGGCTGGAGGTCGCTGCGGTTGATGCGGTCGCCGTTCATCACCTGTCCGCTAGCGGTGCGGTTGAGTTTGTAACCAAACTGCTGGAACACAAAGCTGGTGAAACCAGAGCAGTCAAACCCCTTGGGCGACATTGCTCCGTGGCGGTAGGGAACGCCCTTGAACTTGTAGGCGTAGTCAAGGATTTCCTGCACGCGGTCGCGATGAGCTTTGTGGATGTTGGCGTTAGTGATTTGTTCGAGCACTGAACCGTGCTTGCGGGTATCGAGTTCCTGAGCCTGCGCGCCCATCACGGGAGCTAACATGGCTACACACACTGCGATAATTGTTAATATGTTATTTCTAATAATTCCGGTCATTTCGAAGTTTGATGTTTTTGTGTTCCGCAAGTGTGTGTTTTTGGTAAAAATGTACACTTGCGCGGGCAATTCTGCCCCTTTTCTGTTACAAAGTTAGTCAAAATGCGAATAGAATCCAAACAATTAAAACACTTGTAAACATTTGCGTTTGTAAACTGCGGTTGGTGTCGAAGTGCCCTGATGCCCCGTGTGCGTTGACTTGACGGCGTGTTCGGAATTCTTAATTTTTGAAATATAAAAATTAAAAAAGTAACACATTTTAACAAAAAGATATTTTTATTGTAACTATTCAGCAATGGTATTTTGGGTAATTTCCCCGCGCGGATCTCACTGATAACACAGATTTAATAATAACTGAAAGAAATTAAAATAATTAGAATAATTTCTTATTCAGTTAAATCAGAGCAATCTGTTGTAACTA
>NZ_JAZLLZ010000141.1:0-13624 GCF_045598405.1 Sodaliphilus sp. | reverse complement strand
GTAACTTCACGACAAGAAAAATAGGAAATTACCCCCGAATTAGCCCGAGACGGGTCCATCGGGGGTTTCTTTGTAAAGTTACAAAATATTCACGACACTGGCAAACAATTAGTTAACTATTTTCTGAATATCCCTACTTAATCAAAAATCCGCAGCATCCTTACTGCTTGATTCCTGTTTTATCGTATGCCAATAAAATCCGACAAAGGTCTTATCTTGGAGCGGTAAGTGTTGAGTCCTTGCAAGAGCCTTGGTTCACGAGTAAAAGGAACTTCTTGGGAATTGTCAAAATGAAATACTTGATAATACAAGGCATGTTTTGGATAAAAACCATGTTTTTCAAGCGTTTCCTTTGTCCATATTTGGAAACACCCTTTCCGCTTCAACTTAAACAGATGACAGTTTTGCCCCCCAGAATGAAGAAGCACATATCCTGTTCGCTCAAATCCTGGCGTAACCAATATAGAACCCTTTGAGTCACCAGCACGCAAGTAGCAAATGCCCTGCTCTATCATCAACTTCAGCAATTCTGGTCGAGCATGATTCACAATTACCTGCACCTCTTCGGGGTTCTCCGACATACGCTCAAAGATTTTCTGCGCCACATCGGGGTTGCTGATTTCTTCACGACGTCGCATCCCTAATTGCAGATACTTCTCATCTTGGTCAATACCCACGAACTTACGCCCAAGCAAGTTAGCCGCAATACCAGTCGTGCAACTTCCTGCAAAAGGATCGAGGATAATATCACCCTCACGGGTAGAAGCAAGAATGATACGATAAAGCAACCGCAGAGGCTTTTGAGTAGGATGCTTACCACAAGTCTTTTCCCAACGACCAGGAGCTGGCAATTTCCACACGTCAGGCATGTGAACCCCATTGTTCATGCATTCCAAGAGGTCATAGTTAAAGAAATGGGGAACTTTTTCACATTTGCGAGCCCAAATTATGTATTCGGCAGAGAAATTAAATCTCTGTTTAGTGAAAGTAGTTGGCGGGTCGGATTTTTGCCACACAATCATGTTCAAAATTTTAAACTCCAAATCAATCAAACATTTTGCAACTTGAAAGATATTATGATAAGTCCCACTTACCCAGATTGTTCCAGAATCTTTTAGTTTTTCGCGACAAAGTGATAACCATTCGTAATTGAAATTATATATGTCTTCTTTTGACCTCACTCTATCCCACTTGCCCTTGTCAAAACGAACATAACGATTACCAATTTTTACTGTTCCATTCCCCGTTGACAAGAAGTATGGAGGGTCAGCAAAAATCATATCTACTTTTTCCGTTAAGCTTGCAAGCTGTTCCTTTGAGTTGCCAAGGAATAATCGAAAGTCACCGTCTTTATTCCATTGTTGCATATTTTAGAAATGCTTTTGTTTGTGGTGTTAGTACTTCCTTCGGGAGTGTATCATTCTTTGTTAATGCCTTGAAGTAGCTTTCTCCTAATGCATCAGTAGTTAGAAGGACTTTACCAGTTTCACAATTAAAAACAAAGTGATGAGCATCGAACATACCATGATGATTGCTACACAGCCAAACTCCATTACTACCTGAATTTGCAAGCATATAGCGTTTATAGAACATCTCATTAGCGTATTTGCTATCAGAATCAATTACACCTGCCATCGCTTCATCTTGAATAGCCAAATTAATCTTGTGAGCAGACGCTCGTTTTATCTGCCCCACTCCCCACAAGTGAGCCGCTTGCAAGATAGATTCGACTTCGCAGCCACACAAGTAACATTTTGTTTGTATGCCTTTGGCACGCAAATTATTACGAAATAGTTCTTGATTGCGGAGTTTTTTCTCTGCTTTTGCCTTTTCGTATTGACTTCTTTCTCGCTCGAGTTGTTGAAGTACTTCTTCTGTTGATTCATATTCAACATCAATTCCTATTTTGCCGAATAAATCCGTTATTGTTACCGGAATATCCTGTGTAAAACGAGGATGTTCTTGTCCTAACCTAAAACCATATTTCTCTGGTGCAAAAAGAAATTCCAAATGTTTACGTTCTCGTTTCGCAAGGATGATAAGTGTCCACATTATAAGGAAGCAATCGTAAGCCTCAGCCCCAAGAGCTTTGAACGTGTAAATGTATTTATCTATTTGAGGAGTATCTTCGTTTCCGCAGTTTTCACTTTCTATACATTTCACATAAGCAGGTACATTTCCCTTATTCCTAGATGCAACATACGCCATATCATTGCAAAACTTATTAAATGATGTATATGCAATAGTTTCCCCTTCAGTATAATAAAAACCCAAGTCCTTCCACTCCGAGAAATCAACCTCGTTAATATTAAGAACAGGAAACCCTATTGTTGCTAATTTTCTGTATGTCAAAATATTCGACAAGTTACTACAATAACTCTGTTTATGATCAAGAAGATAGAAAAACATCTGAACATCAGCATTATCTTCTTGACACGAAAAATAGCAATCCAATATCTTATTAATACCTTGATTCAGGTAAGTATTTGAATGGAAATTATGAACTCCATATTTATATTTTGCACCTGTATTTTCAGCTTCTATGCGTTTATCTTCATCATAGTTTGTGTTTGTTACCCCAATAACAAAACGAACAATCCCATCTTCATATACTCGAATGGTTCGAGAGTGTTTTGTCTTTGCGTGGCGTTGCTTTTGGATAGTATCTCCAGGTATATCCTCCAATTCACAGTCAATGTCCTGACCAGATATTGTTATACCCACTTCCTTATAAGCAAGTTTTACAGCTTTCTTATAAAACCTCTTGTATGTTTCCCAATTGCTTGAGAATATTTTAGCTACGATTTTCATAATGCTTAATAATTGAGAATTAATATTTCTCGTCGATTTTGCCTGTTGCGTTTTGTGATTGTTGGGCTCTGAATAACCCGGAAGTTGTTTCTTACAATCCAATCACGTAATGGATGGTTCTCCATCCCATTGCGATCAACCATATTAGACAGCATAAAACGAACACCTCTTTGGTTCAAACGAGTAAGGAACTGCAATAATTCCTCTTCTTGTTCTTCATCCCATCCATTAAACCCTCGCTTACCATCATTGTATGCTCCACACGAAATAAGGTATGGAGGATCACAATAGACAAAATCATCATTTGTAATCTTTGCTTCCCAATCAAGATAATTATTAGAATAATATTCAATAGGCATAGATTGGGCTCTCATATTGTAAGAAATCAATTTTTCTTGCAATTCGTTATTATACCCGGAATTACCACAAGGATTGTTAAAGTCATACTTTGAATTGAAACGTATCTGGTGTTCAAAACCAAAGCAAATAAGCAAAAACAAGTCAAGAGGATTACGTCTTCCTGGAATTTCCCCATTATAATGCTCTCTAAATCTGTAATAGGCTTCTTTGTTTGCCTTAACTAACCCATACTTTTTTATCGTCTTGGTAATATATTTAATAGTAGCCCCTATATCATTATTAGCTATTGTCTGCAATAAATCTTTTACGAAAGGATTAATATCGTTGTATATTACACGCTCTGCCCATATGTTGATGGAGACCGTACCACCACCGCCAAACAAATCGTAGAAAGTGTGTATGTTTTTGGGTATATTTTCTTTTATCAAAGGTATGACTTCATATTTGCCTCCAATATAATTTAAGGGCGAAATATAAAGGGGCATTGCTTTCTTCTCAATGAAGAACAACCATTCAAAATGCTTTTTGCCGCGGGTGTTGTCGGCAATTTCTCTATTGACAGCACGAGCACTCTTATATTTCACAAAGTCTATTTGATGGAATTCATATGACCCTTCAACAGAATAACGTTTCAAAACCTTTTCTATAAACTCCTTAGGCATAATTCCCGCATCGCTATAACTAAGAATTATGTAACGAAAGGGCGCTTTTGCTACTAACTTCTCAAATTCACTTCCAACATACTCTTTTTTGCACCACTTTGAAATTTGGTCACCATTATCTCTGTGAGCACCTACTCCGTGAGTTATGGGATGGTCATTACAAGCAATTGTTTCCAATACATGGTATTGGCTCACGTATTGAGTAGGTGTATAAGGCGGATCCAGATAAAGAATATCTCCTTGAGCATGAGCAATAAATTTGTTTACATCCCCAAGATGGCAAATATTATCTGCGACAGGACGATTGTTTGTACGTTCAACAGGAAAGAATATCATTCGTTTGACAGCTCTCGGATCCCAAATTCGCAAAAATGCACTATAGACACCTGCCACATTTGAGACCTTACTGAGACTTTCAAGCAATGATGCTATCAAATATGCTTTTTCGGCTTCATTAATTGATTTTTTTTCAAACCACTCGTCAATTCTATCTCTAATGAAATCTATCATCTTAGCATTCTCGTCAGAGAAATACATTCTTCCAGAAATCGAGGGCGCAAAATTGTTGTAGCAAAAGCCATCAACGTAATCATCAGTATTTATTTCATTGAAATATGTAAAAGGGTCAATGCCGAGTCTTTCAAAGGCGGGAATACGACAAAGTTTCCCTTTTGCTATATAATATGAAGCAGTAAGTGAATCATTGGCAATAATTCTATATACATTCTGAAAGTAATCACTTACGGTTGCCGTACCACAAAAGGCGTCACAAAAAGTCATGCCTTTATGCAATAAATTATGCTTGCGCAATAACTCTTCCAAAAAAGGAAGAAGTTTTGCCTTGTTCCCGATGTATCTCATACAAAAAGATGGTTTGATTAGCATAACTATCAAATCACGCAAGAGATACTCCTCATGTTGGTGCAGGTGAATACAAAAAGAAGGTGCAGACACTCTCCTAGCGTTCACCCAGGTAGCCTCGGATTGGAAACCTGTCCACAACTTATGAAGCGTTTGCCCACACCTTTACGGTATAGACATTAACTACTCATTTAGTTGTGGAAGATATCCCCATTATCCGAGAATACCAACCATCATTTTGGCTGTTCTTATTTCCTTACAAGTTTCCGAGGCTTTCAGGTGAACGCAAAATAATAGTCAATGCATTTTGTTATTATGTCTGCCACTCTCTGACCCCTTATAATGGTCGCAGTGGCGCGCGTTTGTTTCTGTTTCGTTTTGTCAATGCAATAGGCAATGACTAGTAGTTTGTATTTTTATTTGTTTGACTTTTTTAATATTTGACTTTTTTCCACTCTATACCATCGTCTCAATCTAAAGCAGTACACACGATCATGAATCTGCCTGCGCTAAAGATGTGGCATGAGTCGATAACGTTTTGTGGCCTGTAACGACCTTGTCGCAAAGTTACTTAATTTTCGGCAAAAAAACTTCCATTTTGCTGGACGAACTTAGTTTTTTAACAAAATTTGGGAACGGATGGGACATAGGGCAATGGGGCTGCCTCACGCAGATGACGCTGATTAAATTTATTATAACCAAAAGAAAATTAAAATATTTTCTATTTCAGTTAATTCAGAGCAATCTGTTTTATTTTTTTTCGTAGAGTGAAATCTGCGCCATCTGCGTAATCTGCGAGAGACACACCCATTGCAGTATAGTCGCGGACGGAGCGACTGGCAGTTAGTCGAGATGGCTTGAGAAGAAAATGTCTTTGGGCGAGACTGCGAGCGACTTGAGGTCCATGCCGCGGCGTTTCATCTCGTCGCCCATGCCCCACGTGAGCCGCGACCCGATGGGCGTGGGCTCGCACAACTGTGTGTTATACTGCTTGAGATACAGGTCATAGACCAGCTCGCTGCAATAATACTTGCGGTTGTTCATGTCAAACGCCAGGTCATAAGGCGTGCCCAGCACATTTCTGTATTTCAGCTTCATGTTGCCGTCGCCCTGCTCGGGGTGCTTGACCCAGTACATGCCCCACAGGCCGCGGTCGATGAACCTGTCGAGCGGCGTGAGCTTCACTATCCCGCCAGCCTCAAGCACATATGGCTTGCCGTTCTTCATCACGATGACTCCGCAATGGGTGATGGGCGACAACGTTGCCGCTGCAATCAAAGGACTCTGGCGAGACTTCGAGGTCTGGAATATGACATCACCCTCATGCACCTCGGGATTGTGGCTTGTGCGCACACCCATATAAGGTCCCACTATCGCTGCCAACACTAATGCAATAACTATTGCTACCCAATACTTCTTTTTCATAATATTCATTTTTTTTGTGACATTAAACTTTCATGCCACAAAATTAATACCCGGCACATCATTCCGCCGAATAATGTGCCGGGTATTGTATGAATCGCCAGTATTGTTGTGCGAACTAGCGCTATGACCTATCTATCACTTCATAGACTTGGTGGTGCATGTTGCACCGTCGCTCATGGTTGTCACCTCAATGTTCACACCCTTGTGGGGAGTGCTGCTCGCCTGGCCGGCGAGGTTGTAGTAAACTGTCGAAACAGGGTAAACATCGGTTGCGATGTCTTCTATTGCAGTGACTATACCGTCAACTACACCGTTATTGGGGATGGGTTGCATCGCAAATGGCAGGTAACGGTATTTCTCGTTGGGGCAATGAGTGTCGTAGGTGTAAGTGAACTTTTGTTTGATGTCGTCAACGAGGAGGAAGTCGCTGTTCACGTCGCTAGCAGCGATGCGTGCAGGTGCTTTCATGCCGGCGTTCTCCTCGGCAGTCTCATCGACATAAGGAGTCACATTGCTGTCCCAGCTCACCACGCGCGACACCGTGAACTGGTTCTTGTTAACAAAGAAGTTGTCCATCAGGTGGTCGGCGTTATCGGGTTCATCTGTTTTTGGGCTTGTGCCGCCTATGCGCATGTAGTGCAGGTCTTTCCCCTTGTGCTGACCAGCATATCCGCAATGGTAGTAGTCCCAGTTGTTTTTGTAGGAGAAATATGACAAGTTCCTTGTGGCGGGAATGCCGCTCAGGTCCACGGCAGTGAGGTTGTTTTCTTCAAAATAAATAATCTGGATTTTGCTCAGGTCGCCAAATTTCAGAGTATAAAGGTCGCAGTAATCCACCATCACATACTCCATCTTCAAGTGACTAAAGTCAAGAGATGTCAACCCTGAGCAATGTCGAGCCTGCACATTGGTGAGTTTCGTATTCTTGCTCATGTCGAGTTCTGTGATTTTTGTGTAACTGCACATGACCTGGACAAGGTTTGGACAGTTTTCTATCGCAAGTTCTCTGATTTCAACGCAGTTGTCACACACTAGATTAGTGAGCTGGGGCACTGTGCTCAGGTCCAGAGAAGTAACCTTCTGATTATACTGCACATGGAGTAGCTTTATTCCTGTTTCACCAGTGAATGTAATATAGGGGTTGTTGTTACAATAATTAGCATTGACCGAGTAAAGATTGCGGCAATCAGTGAAAGACAGACCGCCCAAGTTTGGATTATAACCGCAGGATACGCTATACAAGATCGGGCTGTTGAACTCAAGAGGACCTGTGATTTTGTTGTTGTTAAGATAGACTGTATAAAGGTTGCTGTTCTTTGACACGTCCACATCGCCTGTGATTGCGCAGTTGTCGGCATGTAAATCTCTCAGCAAGATATTGTTGGTGATGTCCAGACTTGTTATCTTTTTATTTTCGTTGCACCACAGCGTCTCGAGTTTTGGGTTTTGTGACACATTGACTGTACCAGTGATGTCGCAACCAGTAAGTGAGAGGGTGTTCAAGTCGGGGCAGCCTGTTACATCGATGCCCTTGAGGTTGGCAGCATAGCGGATGTAGCAGAGTTTCAACGTGGGCGTGCATGTGACGCTTGACAGATTGCTGTAACTAATCTTGAGGTCGGTAACAGCAGTGCCGGTCAAGTCTAGGCTGGTGAGCGGGCTGGGGCTGGTAGCAGCATTTTCAAGATAGAAAATCTGGAGAGCGCTACAGCCTTGCACATCGACAGTACTCACAGGATTATTGTTAGCAACAACCCTAGTGATGCCAAGGTTACCGCTCATGTCAATGGTTGAGACGTTGTTGCCGGTGATGTCGAGCGTTGACAGGGAATACTTGAGGATACCCAGTCCGTGCAGGTCGCTGATGCCCTTGTTCTGGAGACTGATTCTCACAAAGCGAGGGTCTGTATCGACATTGGGATAACGGTCTGTCCTGTAAATGGGTTGGGCGGCTTCGAGGGGGATCACGTTGTCGCCGGTGCACCCGGGGTACTTCACGTAGTAAGTGTTCTGGAAATAGTCCTGGAGAGCCGCCACGAGGTTGGCGTCATTGAAGTTGGCGGCAGTGTAGTACTGGCCGTCGGCACTCATGACCCATTGTCCGTCATAGTCGGCTTCGCGTGCATTCACACACATCATTGTTGCGATGGCTAAAATCGCAGTCAAAATAACCTTCTTCATCTGTTTATTCTAAATTTGTTTTCTATGTTTTGTTTCGTGAGTGAGTTTGTCAAAGTCCCTAAACTTATTTCAGGCAATAACTGCACTATGTTGCAAATTTACTAATAAATAGTGGAAAATTGTTCGGAATTAGTGTTAAAAAAAGCAACAACTGCCGTTTCTGGTAGTTGTTGCTTTTTATATATTGTGGCATAGGCCGCATAAGTCACATAGGCTATATAGGCTATATAGACCTATCTAAGCTATACCGTTTTTTTACCTGCGGCGGCGTTTGCCTTTGTTCTTGGACGATGAGCCGCGGCGGGTGGCTCCTGCGGGATTGCCGTGCTTGCGGCTGCGCGAGCCCTTGCCTGCGCCGTCGTGGTAGTTGCGGCTGGTGTTGCCTCTGCCATTTTTCTTGCTCTTGCGGTCGGCAGCGTCGGCCTGCTTGGCGATGCGAGCCATGATGCCCGAGTTCTGCTCGGTGATGGGCTGCTTGTCGATGCGGTGGGTGAAGGCGGGGTGACGGTCGTCGATCATCACGAAGTCGAGCTGCTTCTTGATGAGGTCGGCGCGCGCAATCTGCACTGTGACAGGGTCGCCCAGCTGATAGACGCGGTTGCGGCGACGGCCACGTATGAGGTAGTTCTTCTCGTCAAATTCGTAGAAGTCGTCATCGAGCGAGCGTATGCCCACAAGTCCCTCGCAGTGAGTCTCGTCGATCTCCACATAGATGCCCCACTCGGTCACGCCCGAGATGTAGCCTTCAAACACGCCGCCCAGGCGGTCGCCCATATACTCAACCTCCTTATACTTGATTGAAGCACGCTCGGCCTGGGTTGCGAGTTGCTCCTGCGCGCTCACATGCTTGCACTGATCTTCAAGGTCGGCCACATCCACGCTGCGCGAGCCTTTCTTGGCATAGCGGTCGAGCAGGCGGTGCACCATCATGTCGGGGTAACGGCGTATGGGCGATGTGAAGTGGGTGTAGTAGTCAAACGCCAGTCCGTAGTGGCCCACGTTAGTGCTCGAATACACGGCCTTGGCCATCGATCGGATGGCGAGGATTGAGAGCAGCTGCTCCTCGGGCTTGCCAGCCACCTGGTCGAGCAGTCGGTTGATGCTCTTGTTGATTTCACGAGGGTCGCCGGTCACCTTCACTTTGTAACCGAAGTGGGCTGCTATGTCGGCAAAATTTGAGAGTTTGTCGCTGTTGGGCACATCGTGGATTCGGTACACGAATGCCTTGGCAGTCTTGCCCTTCGCCACCTTGCCTATGTGCTCGGCCACCTTCATGTTGGCCAGGAGCATGAATTCCTCGATGAGTTGGTTGGCCTCTTTCTGCTCGTGCTCGTGCACTGCCACGGGATGGCCCTGCTCGTCGATTTCAAATTTCTTCTCGCTGCGGTTGAACGCCACGCTGCCACCGTCATCGAAGCGGCGGCGACGCAACTCCTGCGCCATGCCGTGCAGCGTGAGGATTTCCTGGGCGAGGTCGCCCTTGCCAGTCTCGATAACCTCTTGTGCCTCTTCATAGGCAAAGCGGCGCACGCTGCGAGTCACGGTGTGGCATATCTCATAGCCCTTGATCACCGCGTCGGGGGTGAGCTCAAACATCACCGAGTGGGTGAGTTTGTCCTCGTCGGGGCGCAGCGAGCAGATGTTGTTGCACAGGCGCTCGGGGAGCATGGGTATGGTGCGGTCAACCAGATAGACCGACGTGGCGCGGCTGTAAGCCTCGCGGTCGATCACGGTGTCGGGCTTGACGTAGTGGGTCACATCGGCAATGTGCACGCCCACCTCCCAGTTGCCGTTGGGAAGTTTCTCTATCGACAGGGCGTCGTCAAAGTCCTTGGCATCGCGCGGGTCGATGGTGAAAGTGGTCACGCCACGCAGGTCGCGGCGGCGCTCCACCTCCTCGGGGGTGATGCCGTCACTGATGCGCCCGGCTGCGCGCTCCACGTTTTCAGGATACTTGTAAGGCAAGCCGAACTCTGCCAAGATGGCGTGGATCTCAGCATTGTTCTCGCCGGCATTGCCCAGCACGTCTTCCACCTCGCCTATTGGGGTGTTGGCGTCCTCGGGCCAGTCCACAATGCGCACCACCACCTTGTCGCCGGTCTTGCCGCCCTTGAGGCGGTCGAGCGGAATGAATATGTCAGTAGCCAGGAACTTGGTGTCGCTCACGAGCACGGCATAGTACTTCTGCACATGCAGCGTGCCCACAAACACCTGTTCCTTGCGTTCCAGAATCTTAATCACCTCGGCCTCGGGCTCCATGCCGTGGCGCGCGGCGCTGATGTGTACCATCACCTTGTCGCCGTTGAGGGCATGCATCGAGTTGCGCTCGGCCACCATGATGGGGTTGCCGTCCTCGCTGCCTATGTCCACGCTGTTCTTGCCGTTGCTGCGGCGTATGAAGCGGCCCTCGGCCACCATCGAACGGTTAGCAGCCTTGAAACGGCCTGCATCCACCTCAACGAGGAATCCGTCCACAGCCAGTTGTTCCAGTATATCGACGATGAGAGCACGCTGCTTGGGGGTAGCCGCGCCCACCGCGCTCGAGACCTGCTTGTAATTGAAAGGGGTGTTCTCGCTGGTGTTGTAGAAGTTGATCACAGCGTCATGAAACTCGCGACGCTCAATCTTCAATGATTTAAGTTTGTCTTTTCTTGCCATAATAATAGATTTTTAATTATAGTTGCCTGGTAAAAACCAATGTCACCACCCGTTAGATATGGTACTATGACATAGACGGGGCTTATCAGGGACAAAAAAGAAAATGATTTTTTATTTTTATGGCTAGAAAATGGTGGACTCAGTCCACAAAATAATAAATCCCTGTCAAGGTGGTAATTCCATTTTGCTTGCGGAGCAAGCCATTTTCTAGGCGAAGCATAAAATTCAAAATTATTTATTTTCCTTCTTTACCAGACAACAATGTTTTTAATACACTCTTATCTTTTTTCTAATTTTCTTTTCACGGTGCAAAGGTAGTGAATATTTGTGACATAAAGGTTACAATGAGGTGCAATACCTTGATTTATGAAAAAAAACGCAATATTTTGAGGTCCATTTGCACAATCTTCACTATTTTTGCACTAAAATTACAATTATCCCTTATGAAACATTACATCTTTTCGATACTCGCAGTCATCACACTGCTTTCATCGTGCGGCAACAGCACCCCCAGCACAACCCCCGTTCACCCCGCCGAACCGTCGATCGTTCCCACTACCGACGACGAGATGCGCAACCTGGTCACCGCCATGACCGCGAGCAACGAGTGGGACAAAATCATGAGCAAGGACTTCCTGTCAATCATGGACGAGGCGCGCCACATGACCCTGGGCAACCGCGACAACCTGGCCTACGACTCCTTTGACTGGACATGCCACACACAGAACGACGACTACACCCACGCCATCGACTCAATACACATAGGCACCGACAGCGTGAACGTGGACATGACCTACACCGACGCCAGCCACCAGATTGCCTATACCCTGGTGATGAAGCACGAGCGCGGCAAGTGGTGCATCGACGACGTTAAGTGGGCAGGCAAAGACGCCCCTGCCGACACCGAGCGGCACATGGCACAAGCAGCAATCGACGATGCCGCCAACTACCTCACCAGCTGCGATGCCAACTTCATCGTGGAGAGCCGCATCCTGCCGCTGGCACGCGAGGCAGGCACCGCACAGGCACCCGAACTGGCAAAAAGCATCGAGACCGTGCGCAACTACCTCAAGCAAAACCGCGGCTACACCCCCGAGCACGAACAACAAATAGCCAACGTAGTGCAACAACTCAAAAAAGAATAGCCCACAAAAAAAACATTTTCCACGTGATGAAATGCTTGTTTTTTAAAGAAATCATGTAACTTTGCACAAAAACTCGGGTGGAAAATGTGTAACGATATGTATAAGAGAAAGATAGAATAACTTGAAAAGCAACCAGTCATCGCTGGCTCATCTATCTCCGATTTCCAAATTGACGGCATGACCTTTGTGACCAGTGGCCGCAAGAAAGGACAGAAGCAAATCGAATCTACCATCCACGGCTCCTTGGATGGCAGATTTATTACATTCCCGTCGTTTTAGCGCCAAAACGTCGCAGAATTTGCGACATTTCACGAGTCTATTTGGTAATTCTGCATTATTTTAGTGCAATTTTTGTCGTTTTTTGCATTTTTTGGGTGCAGTTTGTGGTACTAAGCTGTAATTCTGTTCAAGAGCACTCTATAAGTGCTGAAAGACGGTCGGGAAAATTGAATTATAACACAATAAGAAATAAAACAATGAAAGTATTAGTTATCAACGGAAGCCCACGTCAGAAGGGCAACACAAATATAGCTCTCAACGAGATAGCTCAGCAATTAGAGAAGCAGGGGATAGAGAGCGAGATAGTGTGGATAGGCAACAAACCCATCCGTGGTTGCATCGCTTGCAACCAATGCAAAGCAAATGCTGATTGCCGCTGCGTCTTTGGCGATCAAGACATCACCAACGAGGTGATCAATAAGATGGCCGAATGTGATGCCATCATCCTCGGCTCCCCCGTATATTGGGGACAGCCCGCAGGACAACTGCTATGCTTGCAACAAAGAATGCTTTATGCCGGCGGCGCAAACTTCCAGGGTAAGCCAGCAGCAGCCGTCACTATCTGCCGTAGAGGTGGAGCTACTGCCGCATTCCAGACACTCCAGATGCCATTCCAGATGTGCAACATGCCACTCATCGGTTCTCAGTACTGGAACATAGCCTACGGCCTTGAAGAGGGCCAGGCATCTCTGGACATGGAAGGTATGCAGACAATGCGCACGCTTGCCAACAACATGGCATGGACGCTCAAAAAGATGCATGGCATTGAAACGTCCGACGCTCCCGAACGCGAGCCCTGGACACCAATGCACTTCATCAGATAAATGCAGAAAATTTGTTACAACAATATATGTCCGCTAGGACATTACCTGCGTGGTGGCTTTTAGCCTATCATTGTTA
This sequence comes from Sodaliphilus sp., assembly GCF_045598405.1. Taxonomy (NCBI): domain Bacteria; kingdom Pseudomonadati; phylum Bacteroidota; class Bacteroidia; order Bacteroidales; family Muribaculaceae; genus Sodaliphilus; species Sodaliphilus sp. The sequence continues at coordinate 342 of NZ_JAZLLZ010000141.1, read as the reverse complement.
ACTCAACTTTAGCATATGGAACAATATGAATTTCACCTATTTGCTCCGATTAGCGTCCTACTGGACGCATCTGCTTGTTGATACTATACCCCCACCCCCACTTCGTTCGGCGGTGCGGGTTATTCAGGTATTGTCCTGCCGGACAATAAATTAGCAATATTTATTATGAAATGCTAAAGTTGAGTTGTTAATATATTTTCATTTAAAAAAATTCATTGAGATCAGCGCGGGGAGTTCCATTGCTGTATCGTGCAAAAAAAGTTTGTAGTTACAATATCAAAAAACCGCAGTTACACAGATGGAAGTATATGACAAACCGTACTGATGAAAAGAGCAACAGAT
>NZ_JAZLLZ010000140.1:0-32210 GCF_045598405.1 Sodaliphilus sp. | reverse complement strand
ACATATACCAACGACTAAAATACAAAACGATGCCATTCAGAAAGAGAAAAAAACTTTGTAGTACACAGTAACGCAAACCCCAAAGCGCAACTCGCTGAACCAGCAAAGAAAACCAAATCAAGCCGTCAAAGTTGGGTTAACATTTGTTTGTGTGTGCCTGTTTCTTGCCTATGCGACGGCTAATTTTGCAGTGTTGAACGTTAAAAACACTGTTATCATGATTAAGAACAAATTATTTTACATGGAATGTCATCTGGCAGGACGCCAGTATCATGACTGCAATGAAGTCTTTGGCAAACTCGAAGTGGGCAATCGCGTGAAGTTGGTGCGTGAACTTGACAACCGTTACGATCCCGACGCAGTTGCGGTGGTGTATGAAAACGTGCTGGAAGCCAACGAAGTGGAGGAAGTTTTGCTGGGCTACATTCCTAGTGCGCACAACACCGACCTTGCTGCATTCCTGGAGATGGGATGGGACAAGATATTTGACTGCCGCATCAGCCGCATTAACCCGGAGGCTCACTACGAGCAGCAGATTCACCTCACGGTCAAGATAAAGCGTAATATCGCTGCCGATTGAACGCTTACTTTGACGTGATGATATAGCCGCCTAGTTTGGACGGGTGCACGCTGCACATGCGCAATCCATACTTGCTTGTGTAGGCGCGCCCGCTCACGGGGCCTCCGCTGCCGGTGAGCACGTTGTAGCGCGACTTGCACTGCGGGCACACGGCCTCGAGGGTGGAAGCGTCGATGCTTACCTTCACGCTTGCCTGTCGCTCGACGGGGCATGAAGCGTCAAACGCGATGGGTGCGTAACTGCCTGTTGATGCATCAAGTCCCATGATGAGCAGCACGCCGCCATAGCCGGTGTAGGTGTTGGCGTTGTAGGCAAAGTTGGCGGGGAGGTGCTGCGCGCGGTCGAAGATGCGGTGCTCTCCCACGCCGCTCACGCCATAGGTGGCCCACAGCGCATGTGAACCCAAGTCGATGTTCACCACATAGTTAGGCACTTCCTTGTTGTTGATGCGTTGGCAACCGCTTGCCACGGCTAGCAGCATCACGAGTAATGTTGCGATAGTTTGTTTCATAACTATTTAACGCAGTAGCGTGTGCTTTTATTTTGGTCATTGTCAAATTTTGATGTATCTTTGTAAGTCCAAACTACAATTCAGACTAGAAACATGGAACCATTGTTTAGTATAATCACCGTTACTTGGAATGCAGGCCAGGTCATAGGGCCTACGCTTCAAAGCGTGCAGGACCAGACGTTTACCGACTATGAATATATCGTGATGGACGGTGCATCGACCGACGACACTCTAGACCGCGTGCGTGCAGCGGGCATCTCGTCCACACGCCTGTTCAGTGAGCGCGACAAGGGACTGTATGATGCCATGAACAAGGCGATAGACTGCGCCAGAGGACGGTATCTGATATTCCTCAATGCCGGCGACTCGTTTGCTTCGAGCGATTCGCTTGGCCGCCTGGCACGAGCGAGCGAGGATGCCCCGGGCGTGATATACGGACAGACACAGCTGGTCGATGCCTCTCGCAAGGTGGTAGGAGCACGCCATTTGAGGGCCCCCAAGCATCTCACTGCCGACAGCTTCAAGCGTGGCATGCTGGTGTGCCACCAGGCGTTTGTTGCCAGGAGAGACATTGTGACTCATTACGACTTGAAATACAAGTATAGCGCCGACTATGACTGGTGCATCAAGGTGTTAATGAAATCACAGCACAATGCCTACGTGGGCAAGGAACCTATCATCAGTTTTCTCACCGACGGGCTCACCGACAAGCACCACAAGGCTTCGCTAAAAGAGCGTTTCAACATCATGTGCCATTACTATGGCACAATGCCCACGGTGTGGCGGCACGTCACTTTCGTGCCACGCTATGCGCTGAACAAACTTCGCCGCAAATTTGGCAAATAATACTTAAAAATTGTTCAAAGGGCGGTGGTGGGTTGGTTTTATTGGTAGATTTTTACTACTTTTGTGGTCCAAAACAGAATTGTTGCAACGATTAATAGAATTATGGACCAAAAACAAACTATTGCAGAGAAAGGTTATTGTGTAATAGATCTTACGCCCGAGCGCCATGTGGTGGGGCGAATCATATCGGCAAAATACACTATAGTTGCCTTGATAACCTCGGGTAGCGTTGAGTATGAGATGAACATGGAAACCGTGCGCGCGAGTGCTGGCATGCGCATCGTCTTCCCTCATGTGTCAATGCTTAACACTTTGAGCATGAGTGACGATTTCAAGGCTATGGTCTTGGTAATTAATGATAGTTTTGCATTTGAATCAATAGTTGGCATAGGCACCGAGAAAATACGCACTGTGTTCTCGCGCTCTAACCGTGTGGTAGATGTCAAGCAAGACTGGGACATGCTGCTCAACCTCATGGAAGGCCTTAATCAATACCAGTCTTTTCCCGGCAACAAGTATTCGCAGCAGTTGAGCGGAGCATTGTTTCGCAACATGATGATTTTGCTGTGCGACACTGAATGTACTGATGCTAATGGCCGTGCTCGGTTTGTTTACTCTGTGACCGACAACTACTTCCGCGATTTCGTGAATTTGCTCAACGACAACGTGCGCACTGAACACGAGGTGGCTTTTTATGCCGACAAACTCAACATCACAGCCAAGTATCTGGGGGAGATATGCAAGCAGAAGTCGGGTCGCAAGGCCAAGGAGATTATCTCGTCGGTGCTTCTGTCGCAACTCAAGCGTGAAATCATGATGAGCGGCAAGTCGATGAAAGTCATTGCCTTTGATTTCGGTTTCTCCGATCAGTCGAGTCTGGGAAAGTTCTTCCGCAAGATGACAGGCCTATCTCCTATTGTGTTCAGGAAACAATGTGCGGGACTGAAATAAACCCTCTGCCGTCCCCGTTCTCATTACAAATCTAACATAACTAAAACTAACGTAACATTGAATAATTCGATATTTCTATACATAATATTGGGGTTGCTGGCAGCGTTGGCCACTGTTGTCAACAACTTGTTCTCACCGGCAATGCCGTCGCTGGTAGATTATTTCCAGGTGTCCGAACCTATGGTTCAAGGCGGATTTGCCGCCGGCATGCTGGGGTTGTCGCTAGGCACGCTCATGTGGGGCGCGTTGAGCGATGCCATGGGACGTCGTCGCCCGTTGCTTGTGTCAATGGGGCTATTTGTGGTCTCAACTGCCTGTATTCTGCCGGTAACATCGTTGAATCTGTTCATGGCATTGCGCTTTGTGCAAGGGTTCACGGCGGCCGGTGGCATCGCGATATCTCGTTCAGTGGCCACCGACTCATTTGCCGAACGCAGTCTGCTGAAGGCAATGGCTGTGATCAATGTGGTTAATGGCATCATGCCCATTGTCACCCCTATGGTGGGCGGTGCCATGGTGAGTATTGCTGGCTGGCGAGGTGTGTTTGCAGTGATGCTCGGCGTGGGCATCGTGCTTGCCGTGGGGTGCTTCATGCTCAAGGAGTCGTTGCCTGCCACCAAGCGCAGTAATCACGGTTTTACCGATGTTTTTCGTCGATTTGTCGCTGTTTTCAAGAACCGCAAGTTTATATGCATGGTCTTGCAGCAGGCCACAGCCGAGGTGTTGCTCTTCGGCAACCTGGCATCGTCGGCGTTCATCGCACTTCGATATGGTATGGGCGAATATATTGGCGTCACGCTTGCGATAAATGGCATTTTCATAGGCGTGGGTGCTGCACTGGCAGCGGCATTGCCTAGTGCTAGGGCAGGTGTGCGAGTGAGTTGCGTGGGCATGCTAGTGTTCACCGCCATTGTGGCTGCTACGCTGTTGTTTGACTTGGGCTTTGTTTATTACGAGGTGGCGGTGTGTCTCATGCTCACATTCATGGGCATCACACTCACATCATCCACCACCATTGCACTCGACAGCGCCCGCTACCAGGCGGGCACGGCATCGTCGCTCTCGGTGGCGGCGGGTTTCCTGGTGGGTGGAGTCGTTTCTCCTGTAATGGGCATGGGTAACATCTTGTATAGCACGGCAATAACATTTGTAGCCGGAGCGCTGCTGTCGTCGGTGTTTGCGATATTGGCGTTTTGTGGCAAAGAAAAAAAGTAAACATAGTACGAGATAACAAAAGAATGATGAAAAAGACGGCAATCATAGCAGTAGTATTATTCCTGCTCACGTCGTGCGGTGATGGTATTCCGCAGGCGGGCAAGGACTTCGCGAACCGTTATTACCCCGACATGGAAATCCTCTTGTGCGACACAAGTGACGATGACGGCGGGTGTGAGATTCGCTTGACGGGCGACGTGGAGATTGAACTCGATGCCCAGGGACAGTGGGAATCGGTTGAGGATCCGGGCGGTGTGCCTGCCGAGATAGTGCCTGCCGCAATCAAGAAGTACGTTGCCGATAATTACATGGGGCGCACTATCGTCAAGATTGAGCATGAAACTTATGGCTACAAGGTGGAATTGTATGGTAAAACCAAGATGAAATTTGACAAGCAGGGCAATTTCCTGGGTCTGGAATACAAGATAATCGAAATATAAATAAGCAATGAAACTAAAAATTTTTCTTATGGGAATAATATCGATGCTAGGTTCCCTCACAGGGTGCAAAGCGACGGAACAATCGGGAGAATTCCGCAGTGTTCCTGTCGATGAGTTCGAAAAAGTGATAAGCGATCCCGCAGTGGTGCGTCTTGACGTGCGCACTGCCGGAGAATATGCCGAGGGACACTTGGCCGAGGCTCCTTGCATAGACGTGCTAAACAACGATTTTGAGGAGCGCGCTCGTGAGGTGCTGCCGCAAGGCAAGACAATCGCCCTGTATTGCCGCAGCGGTAACCGTAGCAAGAAGGCAGCTCAAATACTTGCCGCTGCTGGCTATGATGTGGTGGAACTTGAAAGCGGGTACAATGGCTGGACAGCAGCTGGAAAACCTGTAACTCGCGAGGAAACCGATGTTTTTCTCTCGCCCAGTGGCACCATGGTGAAGATGTGTTGCATCAAGCACGGAAGCCTCCGCATCCAGTTTGGCGACAAGTGGGTGTATGTTGATCCCGTGGGCAAGGCAATTCCTCCTGTGACCGATTATAGCTTGTTGCCCAAGGCCGATGTTATCCTTGTCACTCACGAGCACCACGATCACCTCGACAAAGATGCTATCGCGGCAATCTCAAAGCAGGGCACCATTCTCATCACCAATCCCCGCAGCAGCGAGTTGCTGGGAGGTGTGGGCCAGGTGCTGAAAAATGCCGATGAAACCGAGGTTTTAGGCCTTTCAGTAAAAGCAGTTCCCGCCTACAACAACTCGGTGGACAAGCAGCAGTTCCATCCCAAAGGACGTGACAATGGATATATTCTGGATTTTGAGGGATTTCGCGTTTACATTGCCGGCGACACCGAAGATATAGAGGAGATGAACACAATCAAAGATGTGGATGTTGCGTTCCTTCCCTGCAATCTACCTTTCACGATGAATGTGAACCAGCTTGACCACGCAGCCCGCATGGTTAACCCCAAGGTTTTGTTCCCTTACCACTACGGAACTACCGATATAATCCAAGCAGTGGAATTGCTGAAAAATACCGATATTGACGTAAGAATAAGACAGTATCAATGACGTTTAAAGAATTGACTTTGCAGCGTGCCTCGGTGCGCAGTTTCACTACCCGTCAGGTAGAGGACGAAAAAATAGACTATATGCTCGAATGCGCTCGCATGGCGCCTTCGGCGGTTAATTTCCAACCATGGCATTTCTATGTCGTGCAAGGTGCTGATGCGCGTGCTGCTGTTCAGCGGAGTTATGACCGCGAGTGGTTCAAGGGTGCGCCGCTTTACATCGTGTGCTCGGTGCGTCATGACGAAGAGTGGGTGCGTCAGCTCGATGGCAAGCCTCATGGCAACATCGATATTGCCATCGCTGCCCAGCATCTGTGCCTTGCTGCTGCCGACTGCGGCCTGGGGTCGTGCTGGGTGTGCAACTTTGATGCCCCTATGCTCCACGATGCGTTGAGCATGGCGCAAAACGAAGAACCCGCCGTCATTGTGGCTGTGGGTTATCCTGATGGCGAAATCGCAGGGAAAAAACGCAAAGATATTAACAATATTGTTACTCGCTTATGATACAGCAGGTTGAATTTAGACTGAATGCCCGGCCGCGAGGGTTTCATCTTGTCACCAGTGAGATAATTGCAGCGTTGCCCCGTCCGTTGCCCAAATATGGTATTCTCAACCTCTTTGTCAAGCACACCAGCTGCGGGCTCTCGATAAACGAAAACGCTGACCCCGATGTGCGAACTGACATGAACGAGATATTCAACCGACTGGTGCGCGAGGGAGAACCCTACTATGACCATACCTTTGAGGGACTCGATGACATGCCCGCGCATGCCAAGAGCACCCTGTGCGGCGTGAGTCTCACTATCCCCATTTCGCAAGGCCGGTTAAACCTTGGCACCTGGCAAGGAGTCTATTTGTGTGAGTTCCGTGACCACGGCGGTCCCCGTCGAGTGGTGGCGACAATAATAGGTGAATAATCTAAACTAAACTTATATTATCTATGAAAAAAACAATTCTCTCCCTATTAGTTGCAATGCTTAACATCAGCGCTATGGCTGGTGTGGGCATTTTGCGTCCAAACGAAACGGGGGTTAATGTTGCCAAGCTTGAAGACGGCACTTATCCCGTTGCATTCGATCCTGCTACAGTGAAGACTACCGCAAAGGGGTATTATATCACCTTCGAAGTGTTCACTGTCGATGTTTATGACGGCAAACTGCTGGCTGAAATCGAGCCGGGTGATAACATTATCACAGGTGATGGCGTAATCGACGTGAAATCGGTCAAAGTAGAAGACGGACACTACACCATCAATGAGAATGAAGAGGGGTGTCTCTACCTGGAACCCCAGGTTGCCGACACTTATGTGGTGTGTGGTGATGACGATTACCCCACCTATACAAGCCAGGGCACAACGACTCTGTTTGTTCCCGTTTCGGCAAAGATGAGGGACGACGGTATCGACGGTGACCCCATGAAGTCGAAGAATGTACTGGGTCAGAACATAGGCAACTACCTCAAGACCAGTTGGAGCCATGAGTTCTGCGTGTTGAACACAACAATTACTGTTAAAAACGGCAAGGTGGTGAAGATTCACCGCTCTTACATGCCCTGATAAATCATGGGAAATGCAATAGATATTGCGCTAGGGATTGTTGTCAAGGCCCATGCTGGCCAGACCGACCGCGACGGGGCACCCGTTATCCTGCATCCGCTCACGGTGGGGCTCATGGGACACACCGACGAGGAGCGCATGGCAGGGTTCCTGCATGACGTGGTAGAAGACACCTGCTACACTCACGACGACCTGCTCGCGGCAGGCATTCCCGTGGGAGTGGTTAATGCCTTGCGCCTGCTCACTCATGTCGAGGGCGAAGATTATTACGAATACGTGCAACGCATCATCGACTCTGGCAATCCCATCGCCTTGCAGGTGAAATACAATGACTTGCGTCACAACTACACCCGAGGCAAGGCCTATCCAGACCTGCAAGCCAAGCACGGGCCTGCGCTTGAAATGGTCAAGGCAGCAGTGGAGAAATGTTCTCGCATCGACCTGTACAAGGAGCAAGCCGGCGTGGCGACAGCGGTGTTTGCCGGTGGTTGCTACTGGGGCGTGCAACACGAAATGGAGAAGATAGAAGGTGTCACTCGCACCCTTGTGGGCTACACTGGCGGAGAGGAGCAATTCCCGTCCTACGCCCAGGTGCGCGACCATGCCACCGGCCACGTGGAGGCTGTGCTCATTGAGTATGATCCCCAGCGGGTAAGTTACACCGACTTGTGCAAGGTGTTCTTTGAAATCCACGATCCGGCACAGACCGACGGGGTGGGAGAGGACATAGGTCCGCAGTACCGCAGCTGCATCTTTGCTGCCGACGACCAGCAACACCGCGAGGCACAGGCAGTTATTGATTTGCTTCGCAGCAAGGGGCATGTGGTTAACACCTTGCTTCTCGACCGTGCTCCGTTCTGGATAGGCGAGGAGTACCAACAGCGTTACTACGAAAAAACCGGTGGAGCTCCCTATTGCCATTTCCGCATCAAAAAATTTTAAGGAGGCTTATTTACCTAAACAATTATGGAAGCAAAGAAAAAGGTATTATACGTTTATGGTTACGGCGGCTCGCCCATGAGCAGCACCGTGGGAAAACTAAAGCAGTTCTTGCCCTGTGATAAATATGAGGTGATGTGTTTCGACTATCCGCAACGCGATTGTGCGGCAGCCCTAGCGTTCCTTGAAGAAAAAATCAAAGAACATAACATTGAAGTGGTCATGGGGTCGTCTCTCGGGGCTTTCCTCGCGTTGTGCCTCAATGTGGATAGCAAGAAAATTATCGTCAATCCCTGCCTTGTGCCCACTGTCGAACTTGCCAAACTGAAGCCCCTGCCTGGCAAACCTGTGCCCACTCCAGAGCTAATCGCCAGCTACGGGCCGTTTGAATCACGCGTGTTCGACCACTTGCCAGCAGGCAGCCACTGCTTCATGGCCGAGCACGACGAACTGCTGGGCAACACCTACCGTCCATGCATGGAAGCGCATCTGCCCACTTCCACTATCCCAGGCACGCATCGTCTCTCATCTGATGCCATGCCGTTGATAGTAAAGTGTATAGCAGGCGATTTGCAATAATCTGGTTACACTAGGAATAAACACCCGAGTTTGAGCTCCAAACTCGGGTGTTTCGTGCTTTATCGGGGTAATGAGTCTTGTGTGACAGGGAAAGTGAAGTAAGTGTTGGGATATGGTTGGTTCTTGAGGGTGAAGTGCCACCATTCGTCGGGGTAGTGCTTGAAACCGTGTCGTTCCATTGTGTCGTGGAGGAGTCGCCTATTGGCTTTCTTCTCGCGGGTGATGTGGCGGTATTTGTAGTGTGACACGTTGCCGAAGAAGTCAAACGTGCCGCCCATGTCAATTTCCTCGCCAGTGCTTGCATCGACCACAGTGAGGTCGAGGGTGCTGCCCTTGGTGTGGCCGCTCTTGCGGGCTATGTATTGGGGGAACAAAGTCTTTTTCACTCGTGTTAGGGGATAGAAATCGGCTCGGGTCGATGTGTCGGGGTCAGCTGTCCACCGCACGAAGTGGTCAACGGCACACTGTGGGCGGTAGGCATCATAGATTTTAAGCCTATATCCTTTTTCACGCAGGTCATTGGCCACGAGTTTTAGCGCTGCCGCTGCTTCGCGTGTGCACAGAGCAATGGGTTCGAGATACCCGTCCACACGGCTGCCCACAAAATTGTAGTTGGAATAGTAACGCAGTTCGATAATCGCGTCGGGAATAACGTCGGTGATCACGACAAAACCAGAGGGATCATCGGGCGACATTGACTTGGCGCCTATCTCGGTGTTGCCAGGAACACGTGTAGCAACAATCGTGGCGGCCTGATTGATTACTTCGTGCAGGTCGCTGCGGTCTTTTATGTCGCTTGCCGTTGCCAGCAAAGTTGCCAGCAAAGTTAAAGTTAGTACTAATTTTCTCATATATAATCTTTTGTTCTTTCTACAATACTATTCACCAATAACTTTTTTTGCGGAGTCCTCGCGCAGATTTCACTGATATCACGGATTTAATAATAACTGAAAGAAATTAAAATAATTAGAATAATTTCTTTTCCTGTTAAGTCAGAGCAATCTGTTGTTAATTTTTTGAGACTCGTGAGATCAGCGCGGGGGGATATTTCCCCAAATACCATAGCTGAATAATTATTCTTGCCACAAAGTTATGTTAAAAATTCGGTAAATGATGCAACTTGTGGAAAAATATTTGCAAACCTCGTCAACTGTGACTATCTTTATAGTCTAAATTACTGTTGTATGGCAAAAAACAAGGAAGAATATCGCTTTGAAAACGAAATGTTCATGGTGGCGCGTGCCGACATGGACGGTGTGAAATCGCTCGAAGGCGGCGTGCTCTATGAAGTGCTTGGCGAGGGTACAGGTCAGGGCACTGTGACTCCGCGCAGTGTGGTTACCTGCCACTACCGTGGCTCGCTCATCGACGGCAGTGTCTTTGACGACTCGTGGGAGCGCGGTTGTCCCGAGGCATTCCGTGTGAACGACTTGATCACTGGATTCACCACCGCGTTGTGCCACATGCACAAGGGCGACCACTGGATGGTATATATCCCGTGGCAGCAGGGCTATGGCAAGCGCAGCATCCCTGGTATTCCAGGTTGCTCGACTCTGGTTTTTGAAATTGAGCTCATAGGCATCTCATGAAACGGGTATTTATCACCGGTGGCGCTCACGGATTGGGGCAAGCCATGGTTGAGGCGTTTGCTGCCCAGGGCAATAAGGTTGCGTTCTGCGACATCAATGAGGCAGGAGGAGAGGACGTGGCAGCTGCAACAGGCACGCTGTTCATGCCCTGCGATGTGTGCGACAAGGATGCCTTGGAGCGTTGCCTGCAACGCCTAGCGGACGAATGGGGTGATATAGACGTGGTCATCAATAACGTGGGCGTGGGCAATTTCAAACCCATTACCGAGGTCACTGTCGAGGACTTTGACCGCGTGATTGCCACCAACTTGCGCTCGGCATTTATCACTTCGCGGTTTCTTGCCCGGCACCGCGAGAGTAACGGAAATACGGCCTACGGACGCATCGTCAACCTGTGTTCAAGCCGCTACCTGATGAGTGAGCCGGGCACCGAGGGCTATGCGGCGAGCAAGGGCGGAATCTATTCGCTCACTCATGCGCTGTCGATCTCGCTGGCACCTTACCGCATTACTGTCAACGCCATTGCACCTGGGTGGATACATGTCAACGAGGACGAAGTGCTGCGGCCCGAGGATCATGATTTTCACCCTAGCCGGCGTGTGGGCGAGCCGGGCGACATTGCCCGCATGGCGCTATTCCTGTGTGAGGAGAAAAACGACTTTGTCAACGGCCAAACTATCACTGTGGATGGCGGCGTGACGCGCAAAATGATTTATCCTGAATAGCAAATTTTATGATACACTTTGACTGTGATTATATGGCTGGCGCACACCCCGAGGTGCTTGACGCTATAGTGAAAAACAACTTGGTTCAGACTGCCGGATATGGCAGCGACAACTTCTGTGCTCGTGCGAAGGATCTCATTCGCGAGGCGTGTGGCACGCCCGAAGCCGCAGTTCACTTCATGGTGGGCGGCACGCAGACCAATTCCACCGTGCTCGACGGCATCCTGGGCCGTATCGACGGCGTGATTGCCGCCGAGACCGGGCATATCAATGTGCACGAGTCGGGTGCAGTGGAGCTGTTTAGCCACAAGGTGATAGCGTTGCCGAGCCACGATGGTAAACTTTGCCCTGCCGAGGTGCGTGGCTATCTGCACGACTTCTATGCCGATGACACCAACGAGCACATGGTGGCTCCCGGTGCGGTGTATATCTCATTCCCCACCGAACTGGGCACACTATACACGCTCGGCGAGCTTGAACAGCTTAGCACTGTGTGTCAAGAGTATAACATCCCGCTTTACATTGACGGAGCCCGCCTGGGTCATGGACTTGCTGCGTCGCCCGACGTGACCTTGCCCGACATCGCCCGCCTTGCCGATGTGTTCTACATAGGTGGTACCAAGATGGGTGCCCTCTTTGGCGAAGCGGTAGTGTGTACCCACAAGTCGCTGTTGCCACGCTTCTTCCCGCTGATGAAGGCACATGGTGCTGTGCTTGCCAAGGGACGACTGCTGGGAATGCAGTTTGAGGCATTATTTACTCGCAATTTATACCTGCGCATAGGGCATCATGCAGTGGGGCTTGCGCTGAGACTGCGCAAGGCACTGGAAAGCAAAGGGTTTAAGCCATTCATTGATTCGCCCACCAATCAGCAATTCTTTGTTTTGCCCAACGAAGTAATCGATAGAATTCAGGCACATGCAACCTTTGAATATTGGGGTCCGCGTGGAGAAAGTGAGTCGCGAGTGCGGTTTGTCACCTCGTGGGAAACCACCGAGCAGGACATCGCCACCCTAGAACAACTACTGTAAACAATGGAACCGATACTTAACGAACATAACAAGGCTGAGCATGCCCCCAGCCATACAGCCGAACACCTGCTAAACCAGACCATGGTGCGTATGTTCGGGTGTGAGCGTTCACGCAATGCCCACATAGAACGCAAGAAGAGTAAAATAAACTATAACCTGCCCGTGTGTCCCTCGCCCGAGCAGGTTGCCGAGGTAGAGGCAACAATGAACCGCCTCATTGCCGAGAATCTGCCGGTGACCTACGAGTATGTGACACGCGACACGATTCCCGAGGGCGTCGTGCTTGACAAACTTCCCGAGGGTGCGAGCGAGACACTTTGCATTGTGCGCATTGGCGATTACGATGTGTGCGCTTGCATCGGCACGCATGTGGAATCAACGAGCGAAATCGGGCACTTCAAGATTACCAGCACGAGCTATAACGAAGGAACGTTTCGCATAGTGTTTAAGGTAACTCCAATAACCTTGATTTAAACTCTGATAACCCAAAGACAAAATCTCCTAACCAAAGTGCACGAATTATTCCGTTGAAATCGCAGTTTTATATATGGACCTAATAACTAGCCAACATAAGTTAGAACACCTCATCAAGCAATGGGGTTTCATGCCTTTTTTCAAGAATGGCATTGAAGGTTTTTCGATACAAGAGCTCACGCCTCCAGAATTACTTTTCGGCGACGACTTTGAAAAAGGGCCGTGGCAGTGGAAGGGTCCCATCATTGCTAACTGGGAGAGTGCCTACGGGAAATTCTTCGGTAAAAAGGCGGGTTACATCAGCCTGGAGTGGTTGCCCGATTTTATGAATTGGCGTCGGTCGCAGTTGCCGTTGTCGGCATTTGACGATGATGCCCGTCGTATTCATGAGGTGCTTGTAGAAAATGAATCGATGTTGTCCAAGCGTCTCAAGGTAGAGAGCGGTTTCACCCTGAGCCGCCGCAAGAAGACATTTAACCCCGATGATCCCACTGCTCCTATCGTGAACAAGCGCAACGGCACTGCATTTGACTCGCTCATAGCGCAGTTGCAAATGGGCACACACGTGTGTATCGCCGACTTTGAGTACCAGGTGTCGCGCACAGGCGAGACCTATGGATGGGGCGTGGCTCGTTACTGCACGCCCGAGGCGATGTACCCCGACTTGTTTCCCATTGCCCGTCATGTAGAAGGTCGCACGCCCGAGGAATCTCGCCAGCGCATAATTGCCCATATCACCGAGCTTTTTCCAGCATCTGCGGTAAAGAAAATCGAAAAAATTATATGAAAAAAATACTAGAATCTATAAAAAACTGGCTTGGCAAATTATCATTTCGCACAGGAGTGATAGTGCTGCTGTGCTGCATACCATTTTACATCTTGTCGTTTGCTCAGATGGCTCTACCCCTCAGCGTAGAGACAAAAGGCGTGCTGTGGATAATCCTGTTCGGTCTAGCAAAGACGTTCCAATATAGCGGCATCACAATACTAGGCGTGGAAGGTGTGCGACGATTTAAGCGCATTTTCAAGCGCCGCAATACCAAAAAGCAAGAAAAGGATGCATCGTTGTGACCATCCTCTTCTTGCAATGTGTTTCTTTGTTTTTAGAGATAGTATTCAATCTTACGCTCCTCGATTGCATAAGTTGTTTGTTTTTCCTCTTTTGGGTTGCCTTGCTCGGTGTAGGTCACGTCACTAGTGCACATGCGTTTAGTCCAGCTGCCATGGCTGTCCACTTCAAGCACTTTGAAGGTGTTGCGGGTCTTGTAGGTCATACCCTCTCCTGTTTCCTGTCCTATCGATGAAACGAGGACACCATTCTCATAGGTGTAGGTGGTGTGTGACGAAACTTCATATCCATCAACCTTTTCACTGGCAACGGTACCATCGGTGTTATACGCGAAACTATTGATATAAGTAAAGTTAAGTTCAGCAATCATTCGCTCGGTCTGCTTGATTTGTCCCTGCTCGTTGCGAATGAACTTAGGTCCTTTTTCTTCCTTGGAAGATACATATCCCTTTGTCATAGATCCCTTCTCGTTGAAGAAGAACAGGAGTGACATGCCCTCGGAGGGGAGCGCTTGTCCATTCTCGTCGCATTCGCTCACGGTATATTCCATAGACTTTACATGCCCAGCCAGGTCTTGCATGGCAAGGTCTTGTGACAGATACTCAGGGGCCTTGTATTCTACTTCTTGAATAGAGGCTTCGGCCTTAGTCGTTTCGGTTGTTTGTTCTTGTTTTTGAGGTTTCTTGTTGCATGAAGCAAGAACCAGTGCTGAAAGAGCAATAATAAAAAATCGATTCATACTAGTGTTTAGTTTTGTTTACTGCAAATTTATATAAAAAATGCCAACTAAAAGGATAAATAATAAAAAAATATCAATGTAGATTTGCTTATGTCTGTATTTAGGTATATTTTTGTAGTTAAAATAGAACTAAAAATAAAGTATATGGAATTTAACATTGCAGAAAACGCCAGTGGTGTTTTGATTAAATTTGCTGGTCGCCTTGACACAATGTCGGCGCAGAATATTACAGAACAGGTGCAGTCTCAGGCTGATAGCCTGAGTGGAAGGTCTTTAAGTATTGATTGCAGCGAGTTGGAATACATCAGTTCATCAGGTATTCGCTTGTTCCTTTTCTTGCGAAAGGCAGCGGGAAGTGATGTGGCGTTGAAGGGAGTGCGCCCTGAGATACTTCAAATTCTCAAGGTGACCAAACTCGACACGATGTTCACATTCGAATAATCACAAATATCCCTCATGTCTTCCCTGATTTGTAAGTAAAAACTTATGAGAACAAAACTAACCCAATCACAACTAGGTATATACCTTGCGAGCCTCAACCAAACTGAGGATGAAAATTATAATATGGCAGGACTTTGGGAACTCCCTGCCGAGGTTGACCTTAACCGTCTGGCACGTGCTGTGGAGTCGGTCGTTGTGGCTCATCCTTATCTAAACAGTCGCATCGTTGCCAACGATAATGGCGATTTGTGCATGGAGGATTGCAATGAGCCCTTCACTTGCCCCATCATCGACATTGATGATATTGAAAAAGTGAAGCCCACCCTAAATCCATCGTTTGCACTGATGGGTCGTCGCCTGTATGACATACGCATTATGCGCGATAGTAAAGGCTCATATTTCTATTTGTTGTTTAATCACGTGCTTCTAGACGGTACAACATTTGCTGTTTTTGTTCACGAGGTGGGTCGTGCCTATGGAGGCGAGGAAATTCCTGTTGAGGAATTCAGTGGTCACGATGTTGCACTTGCCGAAGAGGTCCTGCGTGACAGCGATTTTGCTATCGAGGCTCGCGAGTGGTTTGCTCGCGAATATGACGGTGTGGAGCGTTCAGCCCAACTCATGGGCGACACAGCTGGCGACTCTCATTTTATTAAAGAATCGTTTGTGCTCAATATCGACCCCTTGGCTGTGCGCCAGGCGAGCCGTCGCTGCAAGGTGGGACGAGCAACCTTTTTCAACGCTGCGTTCTCGCTATTGCTGTCACGGCTGAGTGGCGAGACTCGCGCCGGATATGCCACCGTGTATGCCGGACGCGACGACAAGCGATGTGCCCGCACTTTTACCATGATGGTGCGCACATTGCCAGTTGCTGTCGATTGCTCAGCCTCACGCACTGTTGATGAGTTGCTCAAGGATTCTGATAGGCAGACCAATGAGTCACGCAAATACTCGGCAGCTTATTCATTTGGCGACTTTTCCAAGAATAATAACTTTGATGTATCGCTCAACTTTGCGTTTGAAGGAGTGGTAGTGGGTACGGCTACTGTGATGACCCTTGACGGAAAGGTGCTCGTGGGCGAAGATTTGCGCAAACACGAGGTGGGATTCCACCTCAACTTCGAGGTTGTGATACGTGAGGACAACAAGTATTACCTTGATGTTTCTTACAACACCGGTGAGTATAGCTATGAGTTCATTTCTCGTATTGCTCGCTGCTATGAGACAGTAATCAATGGGCTTGCCACCTGCACCGGCACGCTGGGCGAGATTCCTGTGATGAACGATGAGGATATCGCTGCTACCCGTGCACTGTCAACAGGCGAGAGCATGGAATATGACACCAGCAAAACGTTTGTCGATGTGTTCAAGCAGCGTGTTGCCGAGCACCCCGATGCCATCGCCGTGAGCGACCGCGATAGCACCATATCCTATGGCGACCTTGACCGTCGCAGTGACATTCTTGCAACTGTTCTGGCGGCCGAAGGCGTGCAGCCCGATGAGTTTGTGGCGTTGATGATGGATCGCTCAATAGAGTTCCCGCTGAGTGTGCTTGGCATCCACAAGACTGGCGCTGCTTATACTCCGCTCGACGTGGAATATCCCAACGAGCGACTCTCTTATATGCTTGAAAATTCACACGCTCGTGTGCTCGTGACCAAGCATGCCGTGCTCGAAGCCAAACTTGCTGAGGGTGGGCTCTCTACCGATGCTGTTAAGGTTATTTACCTCGATGATATCGACTGGAATGAAGTTGTAGCTCCTGTTGAATCAAAGGCTACTCCACAGTCACTTGCCTACATGATCTACACATCGGGCTCAACTGGCAAGCCTAAGGGCGTGATGCTGCATCAGGCTGGCTTGATGAACTTCACGTGGAGCATGATCAAGATCGAGAAACTCACTGCGCAAGACCGCACTGCGAGCCACCGGTCATTCTCATTTGATGCCCACATAGGCGACATTTATCCTATACTTGCGGCTGGCGGACAGTTGCACATCATGCCTAGCGAGATACGCAAGGACCTGCAGGCGATGGCCGAGTTTATCACCTCGCGCAAGGTTAACGGCACAGGAGGCACTACATCGCTCATGATGCTGCTCATCAACACATTCCCCAACCTGCCGCTGCGTTTCATCACTGCTGGCGGCGAGAAACTCTCGGGCGTGAGCAGCGACACGATGACCATCATCAACCTCTATGGTCCCACCGAGTGTACCAACGACTCAACCACCTTCACTATCAACCCTGGTGAGGTGTATGACAATATCCCCATAGGCCGTCCCATGCCCAATATGAGTTGCTACATCATGAGCACCGACGGGCACTTGCTCCCGCAGGGCGTTCCCGGCGAGCTCGTGGTGTCGGGCGTACAGGTGGGCCGCGGCTACTGGCAGTTGCCCGAGAAGACTGCCGAGGTGTTTGTGACCCGCGATGGCGAGCGTGTTTACCGCACTGGCGACCTCGCACGTTACAACGCACAGGGACAAATTGAATACCTGGGCCGCATCGACGGACAGGTGAAACTGCGCGGCTATCGCATTGAGCTTGGCGAGATTGACTCGGTGGCATCGGCTTGCGAGGGAATCCGCCAGGCTGCTTCACAGGTGCGCGAGGTGGGCGGACAGCGCCACCTGGTGCTCTACTACACCGTGGAAGAAGGCGCTACCGTAACCGACAGCACGCTGGCATCTCACATCGAGGCATCGAGCCTTGCCGAGTATATGCACCCAGAGATATACATGCACCTTGATGCAATGCCCACGTTGCCCAATGGCAAGATCAACCGCAAGGCGCTGCCCACACCCGAGGCAACCGCCGAGGCTGCAACAGAGGATAACAGCAACATCGAGCTCAACCCGCTGGAGACCGAAATCAAGGAAATCATCACTTCGGCACTCGGAACCGAGGCATTTGGCCTCACCACACCGCTCAACCGTGTGGGCATGACTTCGCTCACTGCAATCAAGGTGAGTGTGCTCGTTTACAAGCGCTACGGCGTGAGCCTCGATGCCAAGACTCTAGGCAAGGATGGCTCTATCCGCACTATTGCCAATGCTGTTGTAGATAATATTCTTAACGAAGGACGAAAGACGAAGGACGAAAGGACGAAAGACGAGGGACAAAAGACGAAAGACGAAGCCCCCCAAGGCGGCGTGGCTACGCTCAGCTATCCGCAACAAGGTGTCTATTTCGACATCATGAAAAATCCCGGCAGCGTGGCCTACAACATCCCCACCTGCTATGACCTGGGCACTGGGGTGACCGTCGATGATGTAGTCAAGGCGGCATCGCAGGTTGTGGAGGCTCATCCCATTCTCTCGGCACACTTCGAGGTGCAGGACGGTGAGACCGTCCAGGTTGTCCCCGCCGAGGTTAAGGCTGTGGTGGAGTCCGCAAGCGTGGCTAGCGACGAGGAGTTTGAGGCAATGAAGGCGGGCTACGTGCAGCCCTTCGACCTCGACAACGGGCCGCTCTACCGTCTCACGGCTGTTTCTACTCCTAGTGGCGTGAAGCTGCTTGCCGACTTCCTCCACCTGGTGATGGACGGTTCAAGTTTGGGCATCTTCAGCAATCAGCTCATCGCAGCCCTCAACGGTACCAATCCCGAGGGCGAGCAATATAATTATCTCAACTATGTTACCGACGAGAAGGCTGGTCGCGAGACCAAGGAGTTTGCCGAGTCGAAGGACTACTTCGCTCAGCGCATGGCCACAGTCGATGGCGCAAGTAGCATTCCCGAGGACGTGAAGAGCGGCGAGGGTGTGCAAGGCATGCTTGCAATGGCATCGACACCCGTCGATATCAAGGCTGCTACCGAGTTTGCCCGCACGCTGGGCATCACACCCGCGGCCTTGTTCCTCGCAGCAGCGGGCTACACCGTGAGCCGCTACTGCAACACCCCCGACGTGTGCATGGCCACCATTTCCAACGGCCGCAGCAACGTCAAGGTGAGCGATACCGTGGGCATGTTTGTCAACACGATTGCCCTCACCACCCATCTCACCGATGTCACCGTCAAAGACTACATCAAGGCATGCGCCGCCGAGTTTGAGAATGCTGTGGCTCACGAGAATTACCCGTTTGCCGAGCTTTCGGCTGCCTACGACTTGCACCCCGACGTGTTCTACCAGTACCAACTGGGCATGCACAGCGCGCTCGCTGTGGACGAGCATGCAGTGGAGATTACTCACTTTGGTAATCCCCAGCCCAAGTTCAAGATGATCGTGAGCATCGAGGAAGATGCTGCCGGCAACGCACGCATCGAGATGCAATATGACGACTCTTGCTACTCACGCGACCTTGCCCAGGGTCTTGCCGACTCGATGGCCACAGTGCTGGCTGGCTTCATGGCATCGCCCGAGTCTCCCGTGAAGAAAGTTTCGATGTTGAGCCCCGCACAGGCTGCCCTCATCGGCACCTTCCACGAGACCCAGCGTGCCGAGATACCCATCAAACTTTACCACAAGCTCTTCGAGAAATCTGTTGCCGACCACAGCGATTCGCTCGCTATGGCTGCCGTGGATGGAGAGTTTACCTACGACCAGCTCAACCGCCACATGAACCGCCTGGCCCATGCCCTCATCGAGCGCGGCATCAAGCGTGGCGACCGCGTGGCACTGCTGCTGCCGCGCACCAGCCGACTCATCATGTCGCAATATGGTGTGCTCAAGGCAGGCGCTGCCTATATCCCCTGCGACCCCAAGTATCCCACCGACCGCATCAATCACATCATTGACGACTCGGCGGCTCCGTTCATCATCACCACTGCCGACCGTCTTGATGAATTCCCCGGACGCGCTGTCGATGTGGAGGAACTGTTAAAGAATACCGACGAGACCAACCCCGACGTGCATGTGGAGCCCGATGACCTGGCTTACCTCATCTACACCTCGGGTTCGACCGGAACGCCCAAGGGTGTGCAGCTCATGCACAAGGGCGTGTGCAACTACCACTGCGACAAGAACCTCATTCAAGGCATTCTCAAGAACGAGTGCCATGCCGCACTGGGTATCACCACTATCTCGTTCGACATGTCGGTGTGGGAGACTGGTTCGCCCCTCATGCTGGGCAAGACCCTCGTGCTCGTGGGCGATGACGACTGCAACGACCCCAATGCGCTTGCTGCACTCATCGACAAGTATCATGTTGACTGCATGACAGCCACTACATCGCGCTTCATGCAGTTGCTCGAGAGCGAGGTCTTCTACGACGCGTTCAAGCGCAACATGCACATGGCATATCAGGGCGGCGAGGGGCTCTCGCTGGCACTGCTGCGCAAGTTGCAGGAGTTTGAAAGCCTGCGCATTGTCAACGGCTACGGCCCCACCGAGACCATTGCCAACAGCCACGCAAGCGAACTCACCGTGGGCGACATTCCCCACATAGGCAAGCCTTGCGTCAACTATACTAACTTCATCGTGGATAACGATGGCAACGAGCTGCCCGTGGGCGTGATAGGCGAGTTGCTCATTGGCGGTGCTTCGGTGGCCAAGGGCTATAACAACCTGCCCGAGCAGACCGCGGCACGATTTGTTGACGGTGTGTACCACTCCGGCGACTACGCTCGCTGGCTGCCCGACGGCAACGTGATGGTGCTGGGCCGCAAGGACAACCAGGTGAAACTGCGCGGCTTGCGCATCGAGCTGGGCGAGGTGGAGAGCACTATGGTCAAGGTCGAGGGCATCAAGAGTGCTGTTGTGCTCATCAAGAAACTCCAGGGCAAGGACCACTTGTGTGCTTACTTCACTGCCGACCGTGCAATCGACATCGCCGACCTGAAGGCCGAACTCAAGAAGACGCTCACCCTCTATATGATTCCCACCGCTTACCTGCAGGTTGATGAGTTCCCGCTCACGCCCAATGGCAAGACCAACGTCAAGGTGCTTCCTGAGCCTGTCATCGCTCAATCAACCGACCAAGTGGCAGCAGCCAACGAGACCGAGCAGCAGTTCTGCGACATCTTCGCTTCGATTCTGCAACTTGACAAGGTGGGCGCAACCGACGACTTCTTTGAACTGGGCGGCACATCGCTCGTGGTTATCAAGGTGGTCATCGAGGCAACTAAGCTTGGCTATCAAGTCGCATTCCAGGACGTGTTTGCCCACAGCACACCTCGCGCTCTTGCCGAGTTTGTGGGTGCAACGCCTGTTGCCAGCGAGGATGTGCAGCAGCCTGCCGACGAGATCGCATCGAGCGACGTATATGCCGATGTGCTCAAGGACAACACGATAGAGAACCTCATCAACGGCGAGCGTCAGGAGATAGGCGACGTGCTGCTCACCGGTGCCACCGGCTTCCTGGGCATACATGTGCTCTACCACTTGCTCAAAGAGTATGACGGCAAGATCTACTGCCCGCTACGTGGCAAGGATGGAGTGAGTGCGGCTGACCGCCTGCGCTCGATGCTCTACTACTACTTCGACGAGGCATTTGAGGAGGAAATGGATACCCGCCTGTTCATCGTGGAGACTAACATGATGAACCCCGACGCCGTGATGCAGCTGCCCTACAAGCACCTCACCGTGATCAACTGTCTTGCCAACGTGAAGCACTTCTCTACCGGCAACGACATCGAGGAGGTTAACGTCAACTCGGTTGAATACCTGGTGAAGTGGTGCCTTGCAAGCGATTCACGCCTCGTGCACGTCTCTACCGTGAGCGTGGCCGGCCACAGCATGAACGGGTTCCCCGACCCCAAGCGTCGCATGATTGAGCGCGAGCTCGACTACGGCCAGAGCCTTGACAACCAGTATGCCCGCTCGAAGTTCAACGCCGAGCGTCTCATCCTGGATGCCGTGTGCGACAATGGCCTCTCGGCCAAGATTATGCGCGTGGGCAACCTCTCGGCCCGCAACAGCGACGGTGAGTTCCAGATGAACTTCATGTCAAACAACTTCATGGCTACCCTGCGTGCCTACAAGACTCTGGGCGCATGTGCCTACGATATGTGTGACTTCACCTGTGAGTTCTCGCCCATCGACGAGGTAAGCCGTGCTATCCTGCTGCTCGCAACCACTCCGCGTGAGAACATCGTGTTCCATCCCACCAACAACCACACCCTGCCCATGGGCGACGTGCTGCGTGGCATGCACGTGATTGATGCTCCCATGAGATTTGTTGAGAAGGAGGAATTTGGCGCTATCATAGGCGAGGCTACACAAGACGAGGAGAAGACCTTGCGTCTGCGTCCGCTCATGGCCTACGCTGCAAGTGGCGGCAACAAGGTGGTCAACCTGGGATATGACAACACATTCACTACCCAAGTGCTCCGCCGCCTGGGCTTCTCGTGGGCTTACACGTCGTGGGACTACGTGGAGCGTTTCATCAAGGCCATCGCAGGGCTCGACTTCTTTGATTAAAGATTAAAGATTAGAGGGAAGAGTTGAGAGGGAAGAGTTGAGACGAGAGAGAAGAGGACCAGTCCTTCCCTCTCCAACCCTCAAACTCTCAAACTCTCAAACTCTCAAACTCTCACCTCTTATCTCTCATCTCTCAACTCTCATCTCTCAACTCTCAACTCTCAACTCTCAACTCTCAACTAAAAACATGATACGTAGTGCAAAACTAGTAAACAAGGCATTCAATGGCTTCTTGCTGGCCTCGGTGCTCACAGTGCTGGGCAGCCAGGCAGGTGCGCTCATCGATGCCCTCATGTTGAGTCACTTCATCGGTGCCGATGCCATGGCAGGCGTCAACATCACCAAGCCAGTGACGCAACTCATCTTTGCCCTCACGTGCATCGTGGCACAAGGCGGTTCCATGCTCACGGGCATGGCAATAGGCAACCAGGACAAGCGCCGCGCCAACGGCGTGTTCTCCACCTCGTTCGTCGTGTTGTTATTGATGGGCCTCGTGGGGTCTATGCTGCCGTTCGTCTGCGGCGACAGTCTGGTGCACCTGCTGTGCAGCGAGCCCACGCTCATGGTGCACACCAGCAATTACCTCAATGTGCAGCTCTATGGCGCATTGCCGCTCATATTGATGCTTGCCCTCATGATGTATGTGGCAGTGGACGGTGCTCCCAAGCTGGTGACCAAGGCGACCATCGCATCCGAGATTACCCATGTGGTGCTGGGCTTCATTTTCCTGAAATTCTGCGGATGGGGCGTTGTGGGGGCCGCCTGGGCAACCAACATTTCCTACACCGTGGCGGTTGTGCTCATGCTCTCTCACTTCCGCGAGAAGGAATCCCTCAAATTCTCGCTGGGCGGTTTCAGCCTGGCGAGCCTGGGCAAACTGCTGCTCATGGGATTGCCCATGGGAATCAGCACGTCGCTCATCGCTGTGCGCATGCTCGGGGCTAACCATGCTGCGATGACCTACATGGGTGCTCACGGCATGGAGGCGATGGCAGTGTGTGCTACCTTGCTCTCGTTCTCGATGATTATCATCTCGGGCACGATCAACTCCTACACTCCCGTGGCAACCGTGCTCAAAGGTTCGGACGACAACCGTGGCGTGGCACTCGTGTCGCGTCATGCAATGGCGTTCATGGCAATAGGCCTGGGCGTGTATGTTGCCCTCATGGTGGCGTTTCCCGGCACTTTTGCCAGCATCTTTGGCATCAACGACCCCGAGGCGATGAAGATAGCCCGCGTGGGCATAGCGATACATGCGTTCAACATCTTCATGCAGGGATTCTGCATCCTCATCCCCATGTATCAGATTTACTCGCACAAGACATTGTCGCTCATCGTGTCGGCAGGCCAGCCGCTGCTCCCCATGGCCATGTTCTGGCTGCTATGTGCTCACCCTTGCGACATTTCGCCCTGGTGGGGATTCCTCATCGGGCAGGTGATGGTGCTTCTCATCATTGCTCCTTATATCTTGTATAAGCGTTTCACCGACAAGTCGATGATGCCTTTCTTCCTTATTCCGCGCAAGAGTGCCGACCACCTCTTTGACGTGACAGTGCCTGCGCGTGTCGAGGAACTTGATGCCACAATGAAGGAAACCCAGCAATTCCTCTCGGGCGAGTGCGGTGCGACGCCCCAGGAGGCAGTAGCGATAACCGTGGTTATCGACGAGCTTGCACAGAACGCCATCAAGCATGGCACGGCATCGTGCATCGACCTGCGTGTGTCGGTCACTGGCAAGCAGGTGAAGGTGATGCTTCACGACGACGGTCGCCCATTCAACCCCACGCTGCAACCCGCGTCGGGCGACGATAAGGCAATAGGCCTCAAAATAATACAAGGCCTAGCCACCGACCTCACCTATACCCACACCTTCTCCCAAAACGTGATGTCCTACACCACAACCCTGTAAACCACGGGAAGGAAGATAATTTGAAGAAATATTACCAATGAGAGGCTGAAAGACGACACGCACAAAGCCTCTAAACGAAAAACTTCCCCGAGTTCCCCGAGAGGTCAGAGTTCCCCGAGAGTGAAAACTGAAAGAAATTATCCGAAATTATTCAAAATTTTTTATTTCTGTTCTTTCAGTCAAAGAGCCTCTAAACGAAAAACTTCCCCGAGTTCCCCGAGTTCCCCGAGAGGATTCTGTGAAAATATTGGGTGATTTTCATGATTTTTTATTACTTTTGCACAACAATACTATTTTTATTAACAACAATCAACTAAACCTATGAAGAAAAGTTTACATTTCTCGCTTGTCATGGCAATGGGCATGATGGCGATGAGCCCTGCAACTGCATGAGCAGAGGATGCATTCAGTGTAACAATTGGCGGCACAACCACAAACTATGAAGATGTTTCTGCCGCGTTTGAGGCTGCATCGGCTGGTACAGCAGCAACTCCTGCCACCGCCACTTCGTTCGGCGGTGGGGGTTATTCAGGTATTGTCCTGCCGGACAATAAATTAGCAATATTTATTATCAAATGCTAAAGTTGAGTAAGATTTTTCTGGTTGGTGGGGCAAGAAATAAATAGGGAGAGAAGGTGAAACATCCCTTTGGGGATGTGATATGGTAGGCAGCCATGCAGGCGTGCCATGGGTACGCCGAAATGGCTGTAAAGAAGTAGACAATAATGTCCCGTGCCTTTAGGTACGGAATAACGAATCACCAAAGAACTTGCTACCACAGCATTATACCAGCCATATCGTCCTGCATTTACAGACCTTTATGGCTGGCTACCGCAACGAAGGTGACGCAAAATACATTTTTGCGGGGTAACAATTCTTTTGCCCTTGCAGGGCGTGTTGATGTTATCACTTGTTTCCCAGGGCGTTGCCCTGGGCTAGTTGCAGCACTGCGCTTGCAGCGCGCCGCCATTTCCTGTGTTTTGACACACCCTCGGCTACAAAAACAAATCGTCTTCTGGCAAAATAATTTTGAAAATAATCTTGCCACAAATGGGGTAAAAAGTGCAATTCTGGCAAAATAATTTTGAAAATAATCTCGCCACAAATGGGGTAAAAAGTGTAATTCTGGCAAAATAATTTTAAGAAAATTAATGCTGTCCGGTTAAAGTTGCGAGAGTTGTACCAACTTCTCCAAACACTGTTAGTTACGACACTTTGGTATAACCGGGGCTTGGTATATAATAAAAAAAGAAAATGATTTTTTTAGTTTATATGGCTCACGCCAAGAACCGTGCTCAAGGGAGTGAGCAGCGGTAAGTGGGCAAAGCCCGTGCCGCGACCAGCGAGCCTCCCTTAAAATAGAGGACTCCGTCCTCAAAATGATAATACACTATCTGTGAGGTAATTCCATTTTGCTTGCAGAGCAAGCTATTTTCTAAGCGAAGCATAAAAATCAAAATAAAAATATTTTCTTTTTTATCGGACAACAATAATTTGTTTCTTAGTAATCAGTTACATACAACGTCTTCGGCGTAGCTCAGTGCTCTTGATGAGCAACCCCATGTAGGCACTGCATTGCAGTCCCAACATGGGGTTACTCAAATTTTTCATCTCCGACGAAAAAGCCGGCCTTTTTTTTGTCGTTACGGTTTAATAGGTGTCGTGCTTTGACTCGTTGTATTTGTCAAAGAGGTCGAGGCACTCTTTGCGGCCTAGTTCTTCCATCAAGTCGCCCAGCTTGTCGCGTCCACCGAAGATTTTGTCAAACTTGTCGTCGCGGAAGCCTATGCGGCCGTTGTCCTCGATGGTGCAGCCGTAGTAAATCTTGCTTATGTTGGCCCACATGCATGCGCACAGGCACATGTGGCACGGCTCGCCAGTGGTGTAGATGGTGCATCCGCTCAGGTCGAATGTGCCGAGGTTCTTGCCAGCGTCGCGTATTGCGCTCACTTCGCCATGTGCTGTGGCGTCGTTGTGGCTGAGCACGCAGTTGTGGCCGCGGCCCACAATTTTGCCGTCTTTAACTATGATAGATCCGAAAGGACCTCCGTCGTGGGCTTCGATGCCCTTTGTGGCCTCTTCAATGGCCAGCTTCATGTAATCAATATGTTCCATTGTTTCTTTTTGGGGTTTATTGTTGCAGCATGAGCCGCAAGAAATTATAATGAGTGATAGGAGTGCAACTCCTGTTAAGTTAAGATATTTCATTAATATTATTTATTTAGCATGTCGTGGAAGGCTCCTGACGCTGCACCGATGTAGAAGAACACACCTATCGACGAGTGGTCGGGGTTGTCGTCAAGTTTGCCCATGGCACCTGCCGCCAAGCCCCACACGGTTGACATTTTCTTTTTCACTTCATAGGGGTCGGTGAAGACAACCTTATTGTCGAACGTCATGTTTTTCTGTACTTCCTCCATGTTGCAGTAGGGCACCACGAGGTCGCCATC
This sequence comes from Sodaliphilus sp., assembly GCF_045598405.1. Lineage (NCBI taxonomy): Bacteria > Pseudomonadati > Bacteroidota > Bacteroidia > Bacteroidales > Muribaculaceae > Sodaliphilus > Sodaliphilus sp. The sequence continues at coordinate 5,731 of NZ_JAZLLZ010000140.1, read as the reverse complement.
AAGGTGCATGAACAGCACGGGATGCTGCGGAGTCCAGCCCTTAGTCACGTCGTTGAACTCAAGAGCTCGCATCAGGCATTTGTACTCTTTGCTCTCAGTGTTGAGTTCGATTTTTCCTGTCTCGGCATTCTTCTTGATCATCTTGTCGCTCATCATCTGGTCGATGGTGAATATTCCGTGTCCGGCAGCCTTGCGGTTTAGCTGCTCGGTGGTGATAGACTTGCTGTTGAGGTCTTCGATGATGCCAGTGGCAAGGAATTCAGGGGTAAAATAGTCCTCGACATTCACGGTGCGCATGCATCCGCTGTTGTAGGCGTCCTTGGCGGCCTGCACGATGAGCGGAAGCACGCAGGGATAAGCCAGGTTGCGGTATTTCTCTTCCTGCATGTTAGCCCATGTGACATACTGGTTGACGGTGGCGATGGGCGAGTAGGGGCCGTCGCCGCAATACACCTCGCGCAGGTTGATGCGCTTGAGTTTGTCTTCGCTCACTTGTCCGCTCTCGAGGTAGCGCAAAGTGGAAAGAGCCACGCTGCCGCCCTGTGAATAGCCCATGAGGTCGGTGTAGAATTTATTTGCAAGTTCCCATTTGCCATCCACGACGTCGCCCGACTGGATTAGGTCAAGGGCTGCGATGTAGCCGTCAACGACATTGCGTGCGGTGACGCCCTGCACCAGATAGGGGTGCTGGCGGTAGGCGCTCAGTCCGTAACCGCAATAGTCAGGGCACACCACTATCGCATAGTTAGAGCAGAACATCTTGATGTCGCCGTCCAGGGGCATTGCACCCGTGGGTGCCTCGGCCGACGAGGTGACAGTGGGATGGCATCCCAGCACACCGTAGTCAATCGTATAGCCTACGGCATAATTCCACAAGCCCTTGATGGCCTCGACTAGTATAGTTCCTATTCCTATGTTTGGTATGAAGTTGCCCAATCCCATTATCGCGCTATAATTGAACTGGAAAGGACTGGGACGGTACATTATCGATGAGAGGCGCACGGGGTTGTTCTTGCCGTCAACACTCATATAGGTATAAGGAACCGAAAGGCAGAAGGTTACTTGCGGAATGGCTACCGACTTGCGCTTGACACGCTTCATGCCCTGCTCGTTCAGCTCCATTTTCTCCATGCTGATGTTTTGTATCTCAATCTTTTTGTCGCTGGTCGCTGCCTTCTCGTTCATGATGGCTTGACCCATCTGCTCAAAGTATCGTTTAGCCACGGGGTCGGCAATGAACTCCAGCAGGTTGATGCTGTAGCGGGTGCTGTCCTCGCTGATGGTAATGCCTGGCGGCAACTTGCCGTCACAATGAGCGACAAACTCCCTGGTGAGGCTATCCATCTTTTCCTCATGGGTGGTGGCAGCCATTGCGTGGCTTGCCCACAGGGTGAGGCATATTATTGCAAAAAATATCTTTTTCATAGTCGTTCTGATTTTTTACTTTTGGATAATTTTCTTTCCGTCCTTGATGTAGATGCCACCCTGCTCGGGGTTGAACACGCGGCGGCCGCTCAGGTCGTAGAGACGTGACTGCTTGCCGTCGGCATTGATGCCGTTGATGACTGTGGGAGTATCATAGTCCACGATAGCGGGCAGAGCCTCGGGATCCACGTCCATGGGGCTAATGTAAGCCCGGTTAGCAGGAATGATGTCCTCGTCCTTGAGGCCTGCTACACCTGCATAGGGGAAGAAGCCTACGGTTTTCTCCACCTTGCTCAGCACATACACATCACCCAGGTCGGCGATGGGGGTATCTACATCCACGCCCTTGAGCACATTGTTCTCGTAGGCCTCGGTGCAAGCACTGGGGTTGGTCACCATCTGCATGTCGAGAGTCATGCCGGGCTCATACTTGATGAGCACGCCCTGACCCTGGTTGACGATGTTGTCGCTGATGTGGTCGAGTTTGAGCAATGCATGGCCGTCGTTGTCGTAGGTCTGGCTTATGGTATAGACCTCGGCATTCTCGACGCTGAAGCTGCTCTCGCTGCTGTAGAATGTTGCATATCCCATGAGGTCGGGCAACGGTGTCACCAGTGCATTATCGGGCATCAGAGGCTCGCCGGTGCCATTGTCGGTGAAGTGCAGCTTGCTGTATGCGCTGGCTTTAAGTGCAACCGAGAGGGCAGGCAGCAAGTAATCGCCGTTAACCTTCTTGAGGCAGCCATTGTCCACAACATAGTAGTTGCCCATGCTGGGGTTGATCACCTCGTCCTTGTCGCTTGCATAGCAAGGCACTCTTGATAATTCAGTGCCATTGTGGCTAAAATAAACATTTACCTGGCGATTCTTGAACTGATCCATTGTAGCCTGGATGATGTCATCCTTGTATTCTGACTTAATTAAGAATGGGACATTTGTGCCAAAGTTGGTATTGCTGTCGATGTTATATTTCACATCGGCGTTATAGGTGAGTTCTCCATCATGCACGGTGGTGATGAATGTATTTTTTGCCATGAAGCTGTAAACAGTTGCTTCGGGACCAAAATAGTAAGTATCCACGTCAAATGGCAGGTAAACAGTAAAGTACTTGCCAGCATCATGCTCGTTGCGCGCGTAGGCGTGGTCATACCAGTCGTTTGTCATCGCTTCGCTCGACGGAACATAGTCGTTGGCTATGTGCGTGTTGCGCTTTTGGAATCCGCTCCAGGGCAGGCAAGTGAATTCTACCTGCTGGTAAGGAGTGTCATACAGGTTGTTGAGTGTTGCATTCTCAAGTGTGCCTTTGGGGAACGCAATAGCACTTGACTCGTCCTTGGGGTCTTCCTTGAAGAATACATTGACGTTTTGGATGCCTACAGTCGGGTTGTTCCTTAGGTAAAATGCATAATCATCCAGAGTGAGCTTACCAATCACGGTGATATCACTTAATTTGTAGCAATCTGAAAAAGATTGTGTCTCGAAGTGAGCATCGCCTTGCACATACAGTTCTTGAATGCCACATGTGTAAAATGCCTCGGATTTCACAGTGATGTTGGCTGGCAGTGTGACAGTCTTGAGATTGTGATAGTTGGTAAACGACAAAGATTTGATTTCAGAAACACAAGGACCCACTTGAAGAAGTTCCATTGCTTTGGTGTCATCTACTCGTCCGCCGGGGATATTCTCAATATCTTCAATGGGGCGTCCCATATACAGAGAGCGGACCTTGAAGTTGGCACATGAGTTTCCCAGTGTGATGGGCTCCTTGGAGTCGGTTAGGATGAATGATTGAATCTCCTTGGTCTCGTTGAAGCACTCATTGGGAATTTCTTTCACTTTCTTGCCTATGCTCAACGCCTGGAGCTTGTTGCTGTGCTGGAACAGGAAGTTGCCCAGGTGATAGACGTTGTCGTCGATAACAACATTGGTAAAGTAGCTGTCATAGAAAGGAGAACCCTTCAACTTGCCTTCGTTGGTCCAATAGATATCTCGGCCCAAGTACAGGCTTGTGAGGTTTTCGCAAGAGGTGAAGGTGTTGCACCTGTCGTCCTCCATGTCGCACCACACGATTCCTTCACCGGGGCTGAACGACAGGGTGGTAGCGTTGTCGCAGTCATGGAACGCCTTGTAGCCGAGTCTCTTGAGTGTGCCGGGAAGTGAGATGTTCTTGATTTTAGTTTCTTGGAACGCCTGTTTGCCTATTGTTTCGAGTGTGGGGCTGAATGTTACATTCTCAAGGCTGAAGCAGTCAAAGAACGCACCCTTTTCGATGGTCTTGAGAGACGTGTTAGAGAAGTCGATATCTGATTGCAGATGGTCACAGTCCTCAAACGCGCTCTCCCTGACAGTAGTGAGGCGAGTTGCCTCTTTAAAGCTTACTGTGGTGAGATAAGCATTAGCAGCAGCTCCATATCCGCGGTACATCTTTTCGGTCACGTAGGTGGCAAATGGGCCGTAGTACACTTCTTGAAGCCTGTCGCATATTCCCCAACCGGTGCCGGCTTCGGTGTATTCGGTGTACTTGCTCGCCTTGAGGTCGCGGCTGATGTAAGCAGCCGAGGCGTCCGACATGCCCTCGCTGCAATAGAAGGTGACTTCGGTGCCTAGGCTTTGCTCGTCGCCATAGAAGTAGTATTTCTCTACATTATCACAGTCGTTGAAGAGCTGGTTCTCGCCATCTGACCCGCTGTCGTAGTTGCCAACAACGGTCACGCGGGGACCAAACTCAATATATTTCAGCTTGTTTCGGGTCTCAAAAGGCTCGTCTTCATTTTTGTTCCATGACAGATTGCGGCCTATATACACCTTAAAGAGAGGGCAATTCTCAAACAACTGCTCGTCAATAAAGGTGTATTCGTTGTATCCTAAATCTAATACTTCGGTACCGTCAAGGAAGTAAAGCAGTTCAAGGTTAGTGCAGTTTTTGAACGCATCGTTGTCGATTCTTATAACAGTGCTGGGAACTTCAAGATATCCAACATTCTTGCCGCTTGGCATTCCTGAGATAGTAATCACTGAGTAAGTGTTGCCATTCCATTCTACATTGGCAGGTACTTTAACAGATGCTAAACTGGAGCTTACATCGGCTACTGCAGCAATGTTGCCATAGTCGGGGACATCGGTTACCAGCGTATAGGTGATACCGTCAATGGTAGCATTGTTGACACTTATAGCATCAGGCTTTACCTTTGCCTTTGCCATCATTGCATTACTGATGCTGTCAACTCGTTCCTTGGCAACCTCTTTCGCCTCTACTCTCATAGCCACTTCGGTGTCATTGAGAAGGGTGTTTTCAACAATGTTGGCACCCTCCACGAGGTTTCCGGCAAGAGACTGCGTGCCAGTAGCATGGCAGCCTTTGACAATGGCTGTGTGCTGGTTCCATCCCACGAGGCCAGCGCACTCCTCGGTGCCGGTTATCTGGCCAGAGAAAGAACTGTTGTTAATGGTGGCAGTACCCATGCTGTAGCCCACGAGTCCGCCAGCCTTGCTTGCGCCAGCGGCATTGATGACAACGTCGCTGTTGCAGTTCTCGATGGTGGGGCTCACTGCATGAGCGATGAGCGAACCGGCATACTCGCCCGTAGCGGTGAGATTACCGGTGAGGTTCACATTGCTGATAACACTGCCGGGCTCGGTGTGCTCAAACAGTGGCACATTGGTAATAGTCATGGTGTGACCTTGACCATCAAACTTGCCACGGAAGAAGTGCTCGCGCTCGCCCTCGCCCAGACTGCGCGTCACAACAACACCATCGGCAGTAACGCGCGCCGAGGCATAGCAGTCGCCGGTGTTGACAAGGTTGCAAAATTCCTCGTAATCGGCTGTTGACCCAATCAGGTAATAGCCGTCGGCGTCTCGCTCAATAGCTGCCGCTGGAATCGTCAGAGCCATCAAGCCAAAACCGAGAAGTAATTTCTTGATTTTGTTCATATCAGTTAGTTCGTTGGTTTATAAACATAATATTTCCCACTATATTCCGTGCCTCGACGGGAGAACGGGATATACACGACAAAGTTACAAATAAAATCGGAGAAATTACCCCTTATCACGCAGTTTTTTAGTCAACGATGTTCTACCACGGTTCCAGCAACCCTCCGCGCAGAGATTCCGGATGGCACAAAGATTCTTTCTAGTTGCCTATGTTTTACTCAACTTCAGCATGTGGGTTCAGCATAATATTCCTTGATGAAATACAGATACTTATGTTTGGATCTTACAAAAATGCAAACCGATACGTTCTCATACAAAGAGCATCCTTGTAGGAAATTTTCCTGTGGAGATGATTGTACATCAAATAAGACAG
>NZ_JAZLLZ010000139.1:0-7926 GCF_045598405.1 Sodaliphilus sp. | reverse complement strand
GTCATGACGTGCTTCATGACCGGCAATAATTTCTCACCCAGTTCCACCGCCATCTCATGGATGCGGTTCTTCGCCTTGTCGATGCCTGCCTGCACGGTGTTGTTGAAGATGTTGTACTCGTTTGTTGCCGATGTCGCCTCGTTGAATGCCTTGGTGGCTTCCTCCTGTTCCCACTTCACCATGTCGAGGTGTTCGGCAAGCGTAGCCAGTACCTGGCTCATTCGCACGCCGTCCATGCCGAGGTCTTTGAACAGAGGAGCCAGCACCGCGAGACCGTCCTTGCTGCCGAGTTCGTGGATTCGCTCAAGGAACATGATGAGACCGTCGTTGGTCGAAGTCCTCAGCGTTTCAGTGAACTTCTCCACATCGAGGCCCACTTGTGCAGCCACCTCGCCCGGTTTCTGGAACAGCATCATCGTGAGCTTGCCGAGGGCAGAAGCAGACATTTCGGTCTTCTGTCCGTTAGCGTCAAGCGTAGCGCCGAAGGCGAGCAGCTGCGGGATGGTCATTTCCGCCTGCGCTCCCACGCCCGCCATGCGCTGGGTAAACTCAACGAGGTACTGCTTCGAGGCGGTACAGTTCTGCGACAGCACGTTCACGGCAGAACCTACGGAGAGCATCGCCTGCTTTGTGCCCAGTTCCTCGTCCACGCGGAAGATGTTTGTCAGTTTGGCGATGGTCTGCGTAGCGCCTTCGCCCAGATCGACGAGTGCCACATTGATGATGTCGGCTGCCTCCACGTAGCCCTGCACATCTTCAAGCGTTGTTTTGCCGAGTCGTCCTGCCTCCTGGGCGAGTTCGTTAAGTTTTTCGCGAGGGGTTCGGGTGTCGATATTGGCAAACGCCTCGTTGAGTTTCTTCACTTGCTCCTCGGTCATACCCGTGTATTTTCGAGTGTTGGCAAGTTCCTCCTCCATCTCAGCGTAGGCGTTCACTGCCTTGCGCCCAGCCATGATGAGACCAGTCACAGCAGCTCCTGCGAGTGCGATGGTCCCCATCCACTCGTTCACCTTGGCGTTGAGCCTTGTCCATAGTCCTTCCTGCTGACGGAGTTCAGCGTTCACCGTGGCGATTTGCGCCTTTACTTGTTGGATTTTCCTCACATGAGCGTTCCATGCGGCGGAACCTCGCTCGATGTATTGCAGTTGTCGGTTCAAGGTTTGGAGCGACTTCTGCAGTTCCTTTGGAGTTGCCCGATCCAGACGGCGCATCACACTCTCCACCTGCATGGTGGAGGATTCGATAGCGGTGATTTGCCGTTTGGTTTGGGTAAGTTCCGAGCGCAGTCTTCGCAGGTCGGTGCGGTTGCCCGCTGCCGCAGCCTTGGCGATGGCTGTTTCCAACTGCAGGGCATTTGCCCGAAGTTGGTTAAGAGTCTGTTGTGCCTGTTGTCCGTTAATCTGAAGGACAGTTGTTGCGTTTGTAGTGTAGTTACTCATATAAAAGTTTAAGAGTTTAAAGGTTTAACCGTTTAAGTGCCATGCACTCGTTTTGATTACTTTTGGCAAAAGTAGAGAGTCTTTTTCGAGTAGTAAAAGACGGTACGGAAGTGTCAGGGAGAGCCAGGAACCTGGCACTGGGTTTTATCTCGTTTTTCCATAAAAACGAGCGATTTTTGCCATGGTGTAAAAATCAATGATTGAGGACTTTACGGCATTTCTTTTTCGGTGGCTCTTGCCGAAAAATTGCCATTTGTAAAGGACTTAAAAACCCAAAGCACTGTATTACAGTGGTTTGGGTCGGGATTGTTAAGGGTGTCCCTTAACGACACCCTCGGTAGAGCCCCCGATGTGCTGAACTCTCGCCCCGAAAAAACCGCTTTCGCCCGAGCGGAATGTTCGGTAATCGCGCTGCCGTGCGTGAAAAAACGTGCGAAGCCCATTTTTTCGCCACGGCTGCACCTCTCTCTTCGAGTGTTTTCTCGTCCCCGAGAAAATGCCGAAGGTGTATGTGGCGATGTGCGGTAGTGGGCAAGGTGTGCGAGAGTGGAGCCGAGTCTGGCGAGGAAGCGGAGCGTGCTTGGTGTTGTCAGCACAGGCGGCGGTTGCGTGGTGCCCAGGCACGAGGGCGTGTCCGTTGGGGAGACCCTGACGCAGGAAGGGTCTCCCTATAAGGACTTGCCCCGAACGCAAACCGCCAACAGCCCGTGCCGACCAAACACGGAGCATGTGTAGCGAACTGCCAAACGCAGCGCAGCGGAAGCGTTCAATTATGCCCTGCTCGCACATCGGGGCTTGGGGTTGGGGAAAGAATAAGGGCGGACTGCTCATCACGAGTGGTCCGCCCCAAGGGTACGAATTTATGTTTGACTTACAAAGATGGAAAATCAGATTAGAGATTAGAGATGAGAGGGACATACCACTCCACAATAACCTCTAACCAATAACCACGGCGGTAGCCGTTACTTCTTGAAATACCAAACGAGGGCGAAGGCGGTAGCCAATAAGACAACTGCTAATCCGAAAAGCCACACAAGGTTTGGCGGGTTATACCCGATAACCTTATCGCTTGCCTCTACTGTTTCAGCGACCGATTGGCCGTGATGCGATAATGAGTCTGTTTGCAGAGTTTGTGAAGCAGTCACAATCTCTGCGTTCATCTTATCGTCAAGCCTGATGCGCTTGGCACGGACTCGGAGCCTGGTCTTGCGAGGCGCAGAGGGAGTGCGTAGCGTGTCAGAGTTGTCTTGACGATCTTCAGCATCACAGCCAACCGGCTCGATGATTATTTCAGCACTGTCCAACTCTGCCGAAAGGAAGCGCAGCAGCGAACCCGCCATTGCGGTTTCGGTGCTACAAGCGCTGACGCAGGCAGTGTTGGTTTCCACTCTCTCCACCGTTGCTACTGTCTTCTTGGTGTGGCAAGCGGACAGCAGCAATAGACAGGTGGAGGCTATTGCAAGCGATTTCATAGCGAAGCGTATTCTTGTGTGGCGTTAAATGCCGGGCATGCCTTATTGGCGAAATCACTGTGTGAGTGAATCCTCGCCTTCGGATAGATGCTTCGAAGTTCGGTAAGCAGCTCCAACAGTGCCTTTTTCTGTGCAGGGGTGCGAGTGTCCTTCGCCTTTTTGCCCTCTGCCGTACAACCGCCAATGTAGCACACACCGATCGAGTGCTGGTTATGATTCAGGCAGTGGGCACCGACCTGCTCGACAGGGCGGCCAGCGTGTATAGAGCCATCGAGATAAATCACGAAGTGATATCCGATGTCCTTCCAACCACGTCCGTTCACGTGCCAGTTACGGATTTGTTCAACTGTGAAATTCTTCCCCTCCGGGGTTGCTGCGCAGTGCACGATAATCTCGTTGATACTGCGCGAGGTTTTAAGTTTGAGATGCGTTGTCATGATTGTTTTATTTTATAGTGGTAATCAATTCCGAAAAGAGCGCCCACGAACGTCAGAATTTCGCCGAATGCAATCAAGACTGACGAGTGAATGACGCCAGTGGGCGGTATGATGAAGCCCGCAATCAGCAGTCCGCAGCCAATGATAACCAGTGCGACTGCGCAGATAAGCTGAATCGTATGTTTTTTTTGATTATTTTTCTTCATAACCGTGTGTATATGAGAGATTTTTTGTAATTTTGCAATGTCGGATGTCGTTGTGCTCTTTGCTCAACGACGGAGCATCGGGAGTGTGCTTTGGCTCATCTTGGTGTTATACAGGAGTGCTTTTGCTCTCCTTTTTTTATTTCGTGAAGTGCCATGCGTCAGGATTGTCGAAACGATTTCTACTGTGTGCCACATGGAATTCAGCGATATTCGTGGCAAGAGTGACCATTTGTGACGGCAATCTTGGACCGATAACCGACTTCACGAACGCGATGCCAAAGCGCAGTTTTACGAGACGCGGTTTCAGTGTACTGATGTCCTCCAGTTTAATCTTGCTGCACCCCCATCCGATAGCCCTCGGTCGGTTTTCCGCAACGAGGTATTTCGGTTCGCTTGAAAAATTATTCAGCAATTGAGGACTGAACGCCTGACTATTCCAGAAACTATGGTCGGAGGTATTGAACCGAACGAGTTCGTCACTACTGATTTTCAACACGAGGTGACCGCCCATCCTGTTCCATCCCTTTTTGATATTTGAGTGACCTCTTTCACCGCCAATCAACGTATTGTTGTAGCGGTTTCTTTTCTTCGAGTATCGAAAAAGATATGGAACATATCCTTTTTCAATCAGACTCCTGGCACCACGCAGATATAAAGACTTATAACGGATTTCGCATTCGATGTGCTCAATGACATCGGATGCTTTATTTGCAAGTTGAGCGACAGTGTTAGACAAAGTGTTCAATGCAGTCTGCAACGCAGTCACATTCTTTGTCGCATTGTTCAGGTCGATAACTTGCTGGGCACGCATTGCACCGGCTCTGTCGGTGGTAGCCTGACGAATGATGATACCGTCCGACTCTACATTGAGAGTGCCATTTGTATCAGCATTTGTCGGCGTAAGGTACACATTGTTGCGGTCAGATGAACCATTAGCAATTTTCTGAATTGCGTGGAAGTTCTTTGCGTTAGCGTACCAATCCTTGACCGCCTTGATCTCAGCTGAAGTTTCAGCGGTGGCAAGCAGGTTGACAATCATCTGCAGCAATGACCCAGCCATCTCTGGAGTGATGGCTTCACTCTGCGTCTCGTTGCGCAGTGCAGTGATGAGCGAAGTGAGTTGAGAAATATCTATCATGTGTTGAAAAATTTACGACACAAAATTACGGTGGCGTTCTCGTGTATGAAAAGACACGATTTTACAGCCTGCCCGTAATTGTGCGTCGGTCAAAAGCGTTTGACAAAACCCCGTTGAAATCTCGCCCGAGCGATTCAGCCATGAAGTCACGGATATTGAATACAGAGGCGAAGTATTTGCGAGAGAACCAACGGCGCCGCCTGCGGCTCGTGCCGTTCTCCAGTCCTGAGTTACCTCTGGGCGTGTCTCGCCCTACGCCGAGGTCTTGCCACAATCCGTATTCAAGGAACTCCTGCGAGAGTTCCACCTCTGTGACTGAACTATCCATTCGCATTGAAAGTGCGTGAGTAGAGCCGAGCAGTTGCCCGGTATCGATCACGCCGAGCAGAGTGATTTGCTCCTGCCAAATCTTAATCATCGTGTCGTTAAATGCGGTCACGTATTTACGACGTTCCTCAATACTCTGCTTCTCTGAGCTCGACATTGAAACCATGGGTTTTGAAATTGTTTATAATTTCGGTGGCATTTCTGCCCGATATTCCTTTTGTCAACAAGTTCGGGGTTTTAAGGAACAATGGCTCGTTATCATCTTCGGATAGTCCGTTCAACGAACTGAGATATTTGGCAGCGGCAGAATAGTTTTGAGAAATTCCACGAGCATTTAATAGCCAAAGGTCATAGACCTTTTCCCATTCCTCTTTGTTAAATCTCAGGACGGTGAATACATCTACTGCGATTTGGAAATAAGCGCAAGCGCATCCCGAAGCAAAGTAGCGGTCAATTTCAGTGAACGTGATGCGAGGGTCAAGATAGATGCAGTGTTGTTCCAACTTCGTCTTCTCGAGAATGAGTTTGCTCATAAACTGTCGGAACAACTCGCGCATCGTGTCCATGCACTCCTGCCTTGCGACCATGTCGTTGAGGGCATGACGCATGGCGAGGAACACTGTCTTGACACGGCGAGTGCGAGGCGTGTTATTCAGTTCTGTGTAACCGCCCGCGATGTCGCTGACGCATACGAAAGCGACCGAGGACTGCATGGTTTCCAATGCTTCCTCGAAGCCGTCAAGACCACTCACTCGGCAGAAAGTGAACTTCTCCTGCCGGGCGAGAATGTTCTCGTCCGTCAATGTCTCAAAGAAGTTCACTGCATCCCAGTTATAGTTTGATGTATTCATTTCGTCGGGTATTTTTGTTGAAGTTCTTCATATTCCTTCGCCTGAGCATTGAGTTCAGTGAGAGCCCGCCAAGTATCAAGCGAAAGGATTTCTTTTTCCTTAGTGACATCGCCTTTTGTCAGCGCACGGATTTGCGCGTTCATTGCCTCCGCAACATTTTGGGTTGGGGAGCCCAACATGTTGCTGTCCTCCGATTTTGCCGGACGATAGAAATTCGGGAAGGTGTTGGATAAATACTGCTTCAGCGCAGCGAACCAGTAGAAAAATGCAATACGGAAATGGCTTGGGAAAGCCTTGACTTTGCAGTCGTATAGAACCTTTCCCATTTCATCGAGCAGGTGTTCGTCCTTGGTTGTGAGATACCCTTGGTAAAGGTTGTCGCACACCAAGAATTTCTCAAAGGGAACACCTGAGAAATCGGCAGGCAATGGGCGGTGGCGTTTGAAATGTGAGGGCCGCACAGGGAAAGTCGGCAGATCATCGAGCCAAGCCATTAGCGAGATGACCTCGGCGACTTGGGTGGCTGGGACATCGAAGGTCTTGCCGCGATGTTTCAGCAGGAATGTGGTTTCGCCACTTCCGACACCCATGACGTGCGTGTCACTCCATTTCAGCAGGCACTTAGTGCGAATGTCCACCGACGGCAGTCCGTCCGCTAAAAGGCGATAGACAAACAGCAGCTGTTTGTCGTTGAGTTCGTTCCATCCCTTGGGAACGATAAGGTTTACCGCAATCGTTTCCATCAGAACCAATATCCTTTCGCTTGTTTTTTGTTCTTGAACACTGGTGGAGAGAACAACTTGGCGGTGTCCGAACTGTGCCATGCAGGGAAATAAAGTGGATTGTTTCGGATGAGGTTTACCACATCCATCATCCTCTGCGTGCTGATAGGTTGACCCTTCAGTACCCTGAGGATTTCCGCTTTTACCAATGCTATGGCACGCTCAATGGTGGCGTTGGTAACGTGCGTTGACCTCCATGCTGCCATCTGCTCCGGCGAAATGAATTCCTCGGCGAGCGACTGTTCGATGTCGATTATCTGCTGGCGAAGTTCCACATATTTTTCCCAACGATGTTCGGTGAAGCCCATCTCGGCAACAACCGACATGTCTTGGAACAGTGTGGAACGGAACCACTCGCACTGCGTTGAAGAAGTCCATTTTGACGCTCCTGCGAGTTTTGGGATAAGCAGTTCAAGCGCATCGTCCCTGGTCTTTTCAAGCGACTGCATCAGCCTTGCGATGCGTTCCTTGGAAGCCGGGACCACATTGTTGTTGCTCACAATGCCGAACCCGTTCGGCGTGAGCACAAGGTCGAGCGACGGCACAGCCTTTCGGAATGCCTCGCTCACCACCACTTGACAGCCCAGATGCTTGATGATGTTATCATCCGAGTACCCTGCGATGGTGCTGAAAGTAGTTTCCGAAGTGAACGTATCTTTCAACCAGGTCTCCGCCACGAGCAGGTGCATGTCAAGTTTTTCGAAAAGAGACTTCTCTCCCTTGACCGCCACAAGCACATTCGGGATGAATCGGTCAAGCATCTCAGCGTTCTTAATCATTCTTACTGTTGCCATAATAATTTTTCGTTGAAAAATTGGTTTAAGAGTTTAATCGTTTAAAAGTTTAATGCGCAGCCTCTCTCATCTCTAATCTTTCATCTCTAATCTCCGCCCTCGGCGGTTACAACCTTTGCGTCGGTGTGTTCATTGAGGGTGGTCAGCATCACGAACGGACAGTCCGGGAATGCACCTTTCCACCCGTTGAACTTGATGATGATGCGGTGCACACCAAACAGCAAGTCGTGGTATGGTTTTTGAAGTGCTTGGGCGATCGTGTAGAGTTCACGTTTGTCCGAGCCGCTGTTGTTCGACTGCGACTTGCCGGGAACCGAGCCCACGAGGTTCGAGTGCACACGCATCGTGAAGCAGAACATGTTCACCGCCTCGATGATGTCGGTGGACCAGTCGCCTCCTTCCTTATCGGTCTCTATCTTGTTGATAACGACGTCATGGTTTTCATGGCCGTCGGGCGAGATATAGAACGTCGAGAACCAG
>NZ_JAZLLZ010000138.1:0-29111 GCF_045598405.1 Sodaliphilus sp. | reverse complement strand
CAAACAGAATCCGCTTGATGCACTTGTGGAAGTCGCAAGGTATAAGATAGAGAAATAATCAACAGTTTTATTAAAACAGCACCTTAGCTCGCAACTTTTGAGTTGCGAGCTAAGGGCGTGTACCCCTACCTGAGTAGTTACAGCGTATCGTAGTGAAGTGTCAGTCGAGTTTGAGGACGGCAAGGAATGCCTTCTGCGGCACTTGCACATTACCTATCTGTTTCATGCGTTTCTTACCAGCCTTCTGTTTTTCAAGCAGTTTGCGCTTGCGGCTCACGTCACCGCCATAGCACTTGGCAGTCACATCCTTACGCACCTGCTTCACAGTCTCACGCGCCACAATCTTGCCACCGATGGCAGCCTGAATAGCGATGTCATATTGCTGGCGAGGCAACAACTCCTTGAGTTTCTCGCACATGCGACGACCCAGCGACACTGCATTATCTACGTGAGTGAGGGCACTCAATGCATCCACCGGCTGACCGTTGAGCAAGATATCAAGCTTGATGAGCTTCGAGTCACGGTAGCCGCTGATGAAGTAGTCAAACGAAGCATAACCCTTGCTTATTGACTTGAGTTTGTCGTAGAAGTCAATCACAATTTCACCCAGCGGGATATCAAACGTGAGTTCAAGGCGATTGCCCGAGATATATTCTTGCTTCACCAGCTCTCCTCGCTTGGCAAGACACAGGGTGATTATGGGACCCATAAAATCGGCGAGGGTGATGATTGATGCACGTATGTAAGGCTCCTCGATATGCTCTATAAGCGTGATTTCGGGCAGACCGGCAGGATTGTGAACCTCTGTCATCTCGCCCTTCTTGTCATAAACCTTATAAGACACGTTAGGGACTGTGGTGATGACTTCCATGTTAAACTCGCGGCTGAGTCGTTCCTGTACAATCTCCATGTGGAGCAATCCCAAGAACCCGCAACGGAAACCAAATCCCAGCGCTACCGACGACTCGGGAGTGAACGTGAGGGCGGCATCGTTGAGCTGCAACTTCTCAAGTGAAGCTCGCAAGTTTTCAAAATCCTCGGGCTCAATGGGATACACGCCGGCAAAGACCATAGGCTTCACTTCTTGAAATCCCTCAATAGCCTTTTCGCACGGTTCATTCACATGGGTGATGGTATCACCCACTCTCACCTCAACGGAGTTCTTGATACCCGAAATGATGTAACCCACATTGCCTGCGCTCAACTCATTGCGTGGAGCCAGCTGCAACTTGAGTACACCCATTTCATCGACATTATATTCCTTACCAGTGTTGACAAACTTGACAAAGTCATTCTTCTTGATGCAACCATTGAGAATCTTGAAATAAACAATGATGCCACGGAACGGATTGAACACCGAGTCGAAAATCAATGCCTGCAGGGGAGCCTTGGGGTCACCTTTTGGTGCAGGAATGCGTTTCACGATAGCCTCCATGATCTCTGGAATACCGATTCCTGTGCGTGCACTTGCACGGATTATGTCTCCCGGGTCACAGCCCAGCAAATCAACGATCTCGTCCTCAACCTCGTCGGGGTGAGCGCTATCCATGTCAATCTTATTGATAACAGGGATTATCTCGAGACCATTGTCAATGGCCATATAGAGGTTAGAGATAGTCTGAGCCTGAACGCCCTGGGTGGCATCCACCACGAGCAATGCGCCCTCACATGCAGCGATAGAGCGCGACACCTCGTAAGAGAAGTCGACGTGTCCCGGGGTGTCAATCAGGTTGAGCGTATATTTTGTGCCGTCGAGCATATAGTCCATCTGGATGGCATGGCTCTTGATTGTAATGCCACGCTCACGTTCCAGGTCCATATCGTCGAGCACCTGGGCCTGCATGTCCTTGCCCGCAACCGTGTTGGTATATTCCAGCAGTCGGTCGGCAAGCGTGCTCTTGCCGTGGTCAATGTGGGCAACAATGCAGAAGTTTCTTATCTTATCCATAAAAAAGTCAATATTTTGTGCAAAGTTACTCAATTTTATTGATTTTTCAAAATCCTAACAAAAACGAGCAACTTGGACACACTCATGAGTTGTCGTCATGCGGGGTCTGCGGAGTCCATAGTGAAGCTAAATGAGATGCCATTTTAGCTTCGGCAGGGTTGGGCTGAGGGGTCCACAACTGGGTTCCCTGGACGGAGTCGGGCATGTATTGCTGGTTGACGAAGTGTCCGGGATAGTCGTGGGCGTATTTGTAGTCGGCACCATATCCTAGTTTTGCCATGAGTTTTGTGGGGGCATTGCGCAAGTGCAATGGCACCGGAGCATTGCCCGTGCTCTCTACAAATGCCAACGCATCGTTGATAGCCATGTAGGCGCTGTTGCTCTTGGGTGACGAAGCCAGATATATGGTACACTCGCTCAAAGGGATACGTCCCTCGGGCCAGCCTATCTTGCTGATGACATCGAATGTGGCGTTGGCCAGCAGCAATGCGTTGGGATTGGCAAGTCCTATGTCTTCGGCAGCCGATATGCAAAGCCTGCGGGCGATGAACTTGGGATCCTCGCCGCCTGCAATGAGCCGGGCAAGCCAGTAAACGGCGGCTTGCGGATCGCTGCCGCGTATCGACTTGATGAAGGCCGAGATGATGTCATAGTGCATCTCGCCATTCTTGTCAAACGCCATGGGATTTTGTTGGAGTCGTTCGGTCACAATCTTGTCGTTGATAACAAACGGCTCGTTCACGGCAAGCGACTGCATGATAAGGTCAAGTATATTAAGCAACTTGCGTGCATCACCGCCTGCGTAGCGAAGCAGAGCAGTGGTTTCTTCGATCTTAACCTCACGCTCCTTGAATATCTTGTCTTCGCCCACTGTGCGATTAAGCAAGTTGAGCAGATCTTCGTCTTCAAGCGGATTGAGCACATACACTTGCGCTCGCGACAGCAATGGTCTGATCACCTCAAACGACGGGTTCTCGGTAGTGGCTCCGATGAGCGTGACAATGCCTTGCTCCACAGCGCCTAGCAGAGAGTCTTGCTGCGACTTGTTGAACCGATGTATCTCGTCGATGAAAAGGACCGGGCGCCCTTTGGAGAACACGCTCACGGCATCGGCCTTGCATCGGTCGAGCACATCACGCACGTCTTTAACACCCGAGGTGACAGCGCTCAAGGTATAGAACGGGACTTGTGTCTGCTCGGCTATGATGCGGGCAAGAGTGGTTTTTCCCACTCCCGGAGGACCCCACAAGATGAACGAGGAGATGTTGCCGCTTTCGATCATGCGCCGGAGCACTGCACCATCACCCACGAGATGTTTTTGTCCTATATAATCATCGAGCGACTTGGGACGCATGCGCTCGGCTAAAGGTTCGTACATATTTGTTCAGGTATTGATGTAAAATAAAGTGTAAAGTTAATGATAATTGTTTGATGTTGCAAAATTATTTTGCTGAATTGTTCAAAATTTAGTAATTTTGTGACACAACTACAAATGGGAAAGCTATGACTGAATACAAACCAGAAGGAAATAAAGGTATATCGCACTCACATGGACTGCTGGCACTATCGCCCATAGTCGTGTTCTTGCTCATGTATGTAGCAGTGTCGCTGGCGATAGGTGATTTCTACAAAATGCCATTGTCGATAGCATTTATCGTGGCCGCTGCATGGGCAATGGTCACCACCACCGGAGTGAAACTTCAAGAGCGCATCAACATTTTCTCGCAAGGTGCAGCCAATGCCAACATCATCTACATGATATGGATATTTATCCTGGCCGGAGCTTTCTCTGGGCTGGCCAAGGGCATCGGCGCTGTAGATGCGACTGTTAACCTCACGCTCAATAGCCTGCCGCAGTGGTTTGTTTTGCCTGGACTGTTTCTTGTCACATGTTTCATCTCCATGTCGATAGGCACCTCGGTGGGCACAATCGTAGCCTTGACTCCATTTGCATGCCAGCTAGCCGAGGCGGGCGATGGCAATGTGGCATTCTACGTGAGCGTGGTGCTTAGCGGGTCGTTTTTTGGCGACAACCTATCATTCATCAGCGACACGACGATAGCCGCAACACGTAGCCAAGGTGTGAAAATGAGCGATAAGTTCAGGACAAATCTGCGCATAGCCTTGCCGGCAGCATTGATTGCCCTTGCGGTATATTTTGTGCAGGGCGAGTCTTCGACAATGGCTACTGTCCCGGGAGGCGACCGCACGTGGTGGCTAGTGTTGCCCTATCTGGTTGTGATAGCGACAGCCGCACTGGGCGTTAACGTGCTGGTGGTCTTGTCTTTGGGAATACTGTGCTGCATGACGATTGCATTTTTCTTGCAAGGTGACGCAATAATGACAATGTGCACGCTCATGGGCAGTGGCATCACGGGTATGAGCGATTTGATCATAGTGACTCTGCTTGCCGCAGGACTACTCAAACTAATTAGCCACAATGGCGGAATCACTTATATAATCGAGCAGCTGACTAATCACGTGGTGAGAGGAAGCCGCGGAGCACAGGTGTGCGTGTCAGTGCTGGTGGGACTCGTGAATGTGTGCACAGCCAACAATACAATAGCCATACTCACAGTGGGTGAAATTTCACGCAAGATAAGCAGCGAATTCGGCGTTGAGCCCCGCAAGACAGCAAGCCTGCTTGACACAAGTGCTTGCGTGGTGCAATGCATGATACCCTATGGCGCACAGGTTTTGCTTGCTGCGAGTTTGAGTCAAGTAGCACCTGTTGCATTCCTTCCCTACTTGTATTATACTTGGGCCTTAACTGCAATGATAATCTTGTCGATTGTGATAAAACGGCGTTGACAAGAGCAATATCTTGATGAAATTTGCACCCCACCGCCTCCACCGAAAAAGGTTACTATTCACAATAGAATTTTGCAGAGTCCCCGTCCAGACCTTATGAAAATCTTTCTCTCGCACAAAGCATAAGGCAAAGAGAGGCTGAAAGCCCGTGCCGCGACCAGCGAACCTCTCTTAAAATAGAGGACTCTGTCCTCAAAATGATAATACACTATCTGTGATGTAATTCCATTTTGCTTGCAGAGCAAGCTATTTTCTAAGCGAAGCATAAAAATCATAATAAAAATATTTTCTTTTTTTACCAGACAACAATAATTTTCAATGAAAAAATCAGTGAGTTCAGTGAGATCCGCGCGGGGAGTTCCATTGGTGAATAGTTACCCGAAAAAGGTGATGTTGTGAAAAAAGATTAAAATGTATTTTTTTTGCATAGTTTATAAAATATAGCAGTTATAGTTACGTTATAAGAATGTAATCACTAAAATAAACTGCCTATGCAAAAAACCTCTACTCAATTACAAAAGGAGGGTAGCAAAGTGCAACAACCAGTCATGCCACGCAAGTCAACCGTGGACTTAATAAAACAAATGGCTAGAGCCTATAGTTATAATAGGATGATGCCAGAGGGACTTCGTGGGTTTGTTGTGAATTGATGCTCTTCAATCATTTAAGACGTAAAAAAAGGTTGCTTGGATTCAAGCAACCTTTTTTATACTGTATCTTGATCTTGCTATCAGTCAGCCAGCAGACGCTCAATAACGGTCTTCACGAGATCGTTGACAGCAGTCTTGTAGTTGGGGTTGGCCGATGTTGCTACGCGGTTAGCAATAATAGAGCATACTGTCATCGCACGATGTCCGAGAAGTTTTGCGAGACCCTGGAGAGCAGCACCTTCCATCTCATAGTTGGTGATGTGGCGACCTTCCCACTCAAATGTACCAATGCGTTTGTTAAGTTCTGGTTCAGCAAGATCAAGACGAACCTTGCGTCCCTGGGGGCCATAGAAACCAACAGCCGAAATAGTGTAACCACGCACCATGTCGTCGCGACCTATCTTCTCAACGAGTTCCTGGTTGGCTTCAACTACATAAGGTTTAGCAAAAAGCTCGTTCCACTGAACATGCTTGCAGAATGCCTTTTCAAAGTCCAAGTCGCAATTAGCGTTGCGGTCGGCATAGTAGTTGAGCACACCATCAAAACCGAGAGCTCTATCAGCAATAACAGCAGTGCCTACGGGCACGTAAGGTTGCAGACCGCCAGAAGTGCCGATGCGCACGATGTTGAGAGTGCGATGCTCCTTGCGAGGCATACGAGTCTCAAAGTCAACATTAGCAAGCGCGTCGAGCTCGGTCATCACGATGTCTATGTTGTCGGGGCCAATGCCGTGCGACAACGCCATGATGGGTTTGCCCTTATATGTACCGCCTATGGTGTGGAACTCACGACTTGACACCTCAAAGTCTTGGGTATCGAAGTAGCTAGCAATCATGTTGACACGACCGGGGTCGCCGCACACTATAATATTGTCGGTGAGCTGCTCTGGGCGAAGATGTATGTGAAAAATAGAACCATCAGAGTTGATGATAAGTTCTGAATCCGGAATGTAATTTGTATTCATATCTTATAAAGTTTTATGTTATTGGTCAATAGTGGATTCAATTAACTAAATGACAAACAAATTAATTGAAAAACAAAGTGCAAAGGTAATACAAATATATCAAGTATGCAAATTTATTCAAATTTTCTTTACACGAGCTGACGTAAGAAATACCCGTAAGACATATCAAGACGTGTGAGTAGCGGGCCATTACTAGAAGATGTTGTGTATCTAATGATTTTTTTGTACTTTTGCAAAAACAACAATTTAACAACAACCTCTATAAACCATACATAATGAAATTCAAGACTTTATTACTTGCATTTCTGCTCACCACATGCGGTGTGTCTCATGCCGGCAAAACCGAAATGGCGCAGAATATCACAAACTACATGGAAACTACTTACCCGTGCACAGTTGAGCGCGTGGATGTCAGCACCGACAAGGTCACCATCTCTGGCCAGTGTCCCGGCGACGGGCAATTTGCCCTGGTCGAGGTGACTCCTGCCGAGGATGTTACCGAAACCCAGTCTTTTAGGCTGCGAATTCCCATTGATAACAACCGATTCAGCCTCACATTGGACCGCAAGACCACCTATGATGAAATAGGGTATGACCGCATATTGTCGCGGTGGGCTATTGTAGAGGCAACGACAGGCACCGACGTGCTTGCTTCTCACGCACGATATGCCGACTCTGCCCCTGCCCTTTCCTCTCCCTCCGAACTCATACCGAAGAACAAGAAAGGCGTGGGAGCAGGACTGGGCGCAGTTTATATGCAAGACCTTGTTGACCTTGACGCACACAATATCACCTGCAACATGGTGATGAACTGGTACATCGCCAAGTCACCCGTCTATGCTAAAAACATTGAATACATCTACAACGGACAGAAGTATTATCTGAACGGGGACGAGATTGCGTCATGGGACTGGCACCTGTCATTCTATGAGCAGCACGACATTGCAGTGTCGGCCATCGTGCTCATCACCCCCAACTCGGTAGATCCGTCGTTGAGCAAGGTGTTCTGCCACCCCGAGAACACGGGCGGTTACTACACCATGCCCAACATGACCACGATAGAGAGCATCAACGCCTATGCCGCAGTGCTTGAATACTTTGCCAGCCGCTACAACGGCACTGGTCACGGCCGCATCAACCACTGGATCATGCACAACGAGGTGGACATGGGATCCACATGGACCAACATGGGGTCGCAACCCGAGCAGGTATATACCGACACCTACTTGAAATCGATGCGACTGTGCTACAACATCGTGCGTCAGTATGACCAGCACGCCTCTATCATGGGATCTTTCACCCATAACTGGACAACAACTAGCGGAGGCAACTACCCCACCAAGACAATGCTCGAACATTTAGTTCAGATGTCGAAGGTAGAAGGTGATTTCCTGTGGGGCGTGGCGCAACACCCCTACCCACAGAATCTCACGCGACCCAAGTTCTGGATTGACGATGCTCTATCAACCAACGACATGGACAGCAAATATGTCACATTCAAGAACCTTGAGGTTATCAACGAGTGGATACTACAACCCGAGAACATGATGAACGGCAGCGTGAAACGCAAGCTTTTCCTCTCGGAGAACGGCACAAACTCGCCTTCTTATAGCGACACCGATCTTGCCAACCAGGCTGCAGGCGGTGCTTGGGCATGGAAAAAGACCAATGCACTTCCCGGTATTGACGCATTCATGTGGCACAACTGGATGGACAACCGCGTGGAAGACGGCCTGCGCATAGGCCTGCACTTCTACCCCGACGACGAAACCAACCCCGGAGGCAAGAAACCAGTGTGGTATGTGTGGGAGGCCGCTGGCACCGAGCGCGAGAGCGAAGTGCTTGACCCGTATCTTGACATCATCGGTGTCAAGGAATGGAAAGAGATTTTCCTGCTTCTTCACAGCGAAGGACGCCAACTTGAAGGAGGAAGGACCTACAACATCGAGGCCGAAGATTACGACCAGGGCGGACAAGGCATATCATACGGTTCGCGCAACACTACCGCAGGCAGCGATTACCGCACCGACAATGACGGAGTTAACATCACTGCCTACCAGCTGCTGGAAAACGGCTGGGGAATCTACGACATGGGGAGCAACTGGCAAGTATATAACGGTGCATTCCTGGACTCGGAGTCTAAAACAATAACCCGTGCTATGGCCGAAGACTACTGGGGCAGTTGGTTCACCTACACATTCGAAGCAAAAGAGGATCTTCTCGCCAACATTTTCGTCAAGCATGCAGCTCCATGGAAAGAATGGGGTAACGCCGCAGCAACAGGATGTGTGCCAGGGAATAACAGCTACATCGTAGAAAACGAACCTGCGCTCAACTGGCCCAAACACTACGCCGGAGCAATGGTGATTTCGCTCGACGGAGCAAACCTCACTACCACCCAGACTGCTCGCCCTGTCGCGCCCGACGCCTACCAGTCACGAGGCACTAATTTCAACACAATCAAGTCTCATCCCGAACGATGGACAAGCACACTCAACGGAAAGGAAAAAACCGACACGCTGTGGGTGTGGTCAAAGTCAGGCGGTAATAACGACCAGTCATCAATTTGCCATGACGACCCCGACTATCGCAATGTGCTGTTGAAGAAAGGCAAACACACCATTAAGGTGAAGTCAATCAGCGCTCCCTGGAACTTCGATTGCCTGCGTATTGACTGTTACGGCAACACAAGCGATGTGCAGGATTTAAGCAACAACGACATAGCTGTCATCAAGGGCGGTAAAGGCGTTATCAATATCACAGGAGCACCAGCAGATGCTAGCATATACACCACAAGCGGAGCACTTGCCGGCACAACAAGAAACACAATAAACCTCACTCCTGGCATTTACATTGTGAAATGCGGAACACAAACCGCCAAAGTGAAAGTGTATTAGTTTTACATGCACATTTCCCATTACAAATCAACCTTGTGCGTCAAGGTTGATTTTTTATTTATAAATATGTGTTGTGGTTGCTATTTTTTTATTAACTTTGCAATATGTAATGTATAACCCGTAAATTTTAAGCTCTAAAAAATTTATAAATTATGACAACAGAAATCATCAAAAACGAAGACGGACTAGTTGTTACCCTCAAGGGAAGCCTTGACACAGTAGCATCAGGACAAGTAACATCAGAACTAATGTCTTTACTCGACAACAATATCAAAAACGTGACTATCAACTGCTGCGAAATGGACTATATTGCAAGTTCGGGACTGCGTCTGCTGCTCATGGTGCGCAAGAGCTGCAAAGCCAATGGCGGAGATGTCACACTCTTGGGCGTACAATCCAACGTCATGGAAGTACTCACAATCACCCACTTTGACCGTATGTTCATCATAAAATAACTAAAAATATGAACGACTTAAAATGGTATGAACAAGCTGTGGGAGCAGCAACCGAAGTAGAATCACAGCCCATTGCCGACGTGTTTGACAGCAATAGAAGCGGAGCCCGCACCGTCAATGCTGTTCTCACCCGCCAAGCACAGCAAGAAGAACTGGTAGCAGCATTAGCTTACACTCTGGCTAATTTCACCGCAAGCGAAGAAGCCCTGCTTGTAACTAACGCCAACGGCAAACTGGTTCCTGTATATATCGACTTGAAAGAAACCAAAACCGTTGCACAACTCACAGCCGCCGCGAAGGAGAAAATCGAAGGTGCCGCAGCACAGGCAGCAACACTCGACGAGGTGGTGAGCGAGCTGGGCATCAATCCCCAAGTCGCACTTCTCACCGAACATATCGAAATCCCACAATACATCAACATCGCGCTGACTGTCGACGGCACTTCATTAAAAGTCGAATGGGACGCCGCATTGCATAGCGACGAAATCATCAAGCAGCTGTGCGAATCGCTCAACGTGGTGCTCAACGAAATGACCATTAAAGAGCAAGTTGACGACATGGAGCTCGTCAATGTTGACCAAATAGCTCAACTAGATAGTTTCAATGCCGGCAGCACAATGCATGCCGTGAACGAAGAGGAAACCATCGTGTCTCTCTTCAAGAAAACGGCCAAGACCTACCCCGACAACATTGCGGTGGATTTTAAAGACCGCAAGATAACATACAGGGAACTTGACGAAATGACCGACCGCATCGCAACAAACATCGATGCAAGCGTGGTGAGCATTCTCATTGGCCGCAGCGAGATGATGCCAGTGTGCTCGCTATCTGTGCTCAAGGCAGGTGCAGCCTACCAACCGCTAGACCCGAGTTACCCTCAAGAACGTCTCAATTTTATGGTCAAGGATAGCAACGCAACTCTGCTTATTGCCGACCGTGAATTGCGACACCTGCTCACAGAATATGACGGTAAGGTTATCTATACCGACGAGATGGCACATCTTGCCCTTAACGAGAGTGCAGCAGCTCCCGTGATTACCCAGAAGAGCGCATTTATCCTCTTATACACTTCAGGCTCGACAGGCGTACCCAAAGGCGTAATTCTTGAGCATGGAAACTTGGTTGCATTCTGCGATTACTATCGTCGCTACTACAAACTTACTAGCAACGACAAAGTGAGTGCTTATGCCTCATTTGGTTTCGATGCTAACATGATGGACACTTACCCCACCCTTACTACAGGTGCAACTATGGTTGTAATCCCCGAGGAAATAAGGCTTGACCTTGAGGCAATCGACACTTATCTTGCCGAGAAAGGAGTTTCAATCGCCTTCTTCACCACCCAGGTGGGCCAGCAATTCGTTTCGGCATTCCCTGTGCACAAGACATTGAGGCACGTTTCTATGGGCGGCGAAAAAATGGCAAGCATCGATCCTCCCGCGAGCTACACCATGCACAACTTGTATGGCCCCACCGAGTGTACAGTCTTTGTCACTATAGCTTCAGTCCTTGAGAAGGAACCTAATATCCCCATAGGCAAGAGCAATGACACTGCACCCTGTTCAGTTGTGAACAAGCATGGCAAGAAGTTGCCCACAGGTGCCGCTGGCGAGCTCATCATTCATGGTCCCCAAGTGGGACGCGGTTACCTCAACCGTCCCGACAAGACAGCAGAGGTGTTCGGTGTGTTCGGTGAGAAATCTTACCGCACCGGCGACATCGTGCGCTACCGCGAGAATGGGCAGATTGAGTTCGTGGGACGCAAAGATGGGCAGGTGAAGATACGTGGTTTCAGAGTCGAGCTTAAAGAAGTCGAGGCTGTGATACGCGACTTTAACGGCATCAAGGATGCGACCGTGCAGGCATTTGACCTTGAAGGCGGTGGCAAGTATATCGCTGCCTACATCGTGAGCGACGAACCCATCAACATCGAGGCTCTTAACGAATTTATCGCTGAACAGAAACCTCCCTACATGGTACCCGCAGTCACTATGCAGATTGAGAGCATCCCCCTCAATGTAAACCAGAAAGTTGACAAGAAGAAACTTCCCAAGCCCGAACTTGCGCCTAGCAACGATGACGAGAACGTGGCTACACGAGAACTGAACATGCTAGAGAAACGTCTCGTGGAAATCGTGGGCAAACTCATAGGCACCACTTCTTTCAGCGTGAGCACACCACTCAAGCAATGCGGACTATCTTCTATCCTTGCAATGCGCCTTGCAGTGCAGCTCAAGAAACAGTTTGGCATCAGCATGACAAGCAAGGAAATACTTGCAGGTGCGTCGGTAATCGACATTGAGAATGCCATCATGCAACACCTGCTCGATGGCGGTGCTGCCGATGTGCACGAGAAAATTGCCGAGATGGTTGAGCACAACAATGCTCCCCTCACCTATGCCCAGCAAGGTGTTTACATCGACTGCCTGCGCAACGCCGACACTACACTATATAACATCCCCGTAACGCTCGAATTCCCCGAGGGCACAACGGCCGAGAGCATCATTAGCGCTATCAAGGCTACCCTCGCCGCGCACCCCAGCATGTCGTTCATCTTTGACTCGGTAGAAGGCATCCCTTCACAGATTGTCAAGACCACCGAGTACAACATCGTTCCCAAGAAAGTCAATGCCGACGAGTGGGAGCAGTTCAAGCAAGACTTCATCAAGCCCTTTGACCTGAAAGAAGGTCCTCTGGCTCGTTTTGAGGTAGTGGAATGCGTGGGTAAGATGCATCTGCTGGCCGACATCCACCATCTCGTGGCCGACGGCATGTCAATCGACCTCTTCATCAATGACCTGCTGGCAAGCATGGAAGGCAAGGAAATCGAAGCCGAAGGCATGACTTACATAGAATACGCCCTCAAGCAGAAAGCTAACGAGGCTACTCCCGCGTTTGCTCGGAGCAAAGCATTCTTTGCCGAGCAACTCAAAGACTTCCAAACTAGCACAGAGATACCCGCCGACAAGAATGGCGAAGCTGCCGACGGAAACCTCGCTGGCGTGACAGTGCCTGTTGACTTCGACACCGTCAATGCCTATGCTACACGCTTGGGAGTTACTCCTGCTGCTGTTTTCCTGGCTGCGACCTACTACACTGTGGCTCGTTTCACTAACAGCAAACAAGTTTACCTGGGCACCATTTCCAACGGACGCAGCAACCTCGACATCTCTAACACCATGGGTATGTTTGTGGGCACACTGCCGCTGGCAAGCCTCATCGGCGACCAAACTGTTGACGAGTATGTTAAGCAGTGCGGTGACAACTTCGCGCTCACACTCGAAAACGAGAACTATCCGTTCATGCAGATTTCGTCAGACTATGGATTTTCTCCCAACTTGATGTATGAATACCAACGCGGCGTGCTTGAAGACTACACACTCAACGGCAAGAAGGTGGGTCAGGAACTTCTCTCGCTCGACAAGCCTCGTTTCAAGACATCAGTTAAGATTGAGGATGAAGGCGTGAGAGTTGAATATAACGATGTTTTCTACAACGAAGCCACAATGCTGCGCCTGGCACAGTGCATCAGTGCCGTTGCCGAGAGATTTGCAGCAGGCGAAAACAATCTGGTAAAGAACACTAGCATACTCACTGCTGAACAAGACTCCGAGTTGCAGTCCCTGCGACACACTTGCATGGACGAGAAGGCTATTCGCTTCAACTTGTTCCATGAGAGCGTTGAGCACTGGGCACAAGAAACTCCCGATGCTATTGCCCTCATCGCCACCAACGAGACGCTCACTTACAAAGAATTTAACGAGAAGGCCAACCTGCTGGCTCACGCACTGATGAGCCGCGGTGTCGAGGCCAACGACCGCGTGTGCCTATTGCTGCCACGCCGCAGCTGGCACATGATTGCCATGTTCGGTGTCATGAAAGCCGGTGCCGCCTATATCCCCTGCGACCCCGAGTACCCAGCTGAACGCATCAATCTCATCACCGACGACAGCCATGCAAAGTATGTCATCACAACCAAGGACAAAATGGAACCCTACGGAGATCGTGCGCTCGATGTCGAAGCACTGCTTTCCGAAAACCATCCCGTCACTAATCCCGGTGTAAAGATTGACTCCTCTTCACTGGCTTACCTCATCTACACATCAGGATCGACAGGTCGCCCCAAGGGTGTGATGCTGCACCACCACGGTATTTGCAACTACCTCACCCCCCACCCCGAGAACCGACACATCTATGCATTCGTCAACGAATGTAAGGCTATGATGGGTATAACCACCGTTTCGTTCGACCTCTCGTTGAAGGAACTGGGCGCAACACTCTACAATGGCAAGACACTCGTCCTTGCCAACGAGCAGGAAATCATGGATCCCCAGATGCTTGCCGACCTCTACAACCGCACTGGCTGCGATGCATTCAACGGCACACCTTCTCGCTTGAAAACATTCCTTGAATTACAAGCATTCCAGGAGGTAGTGAGCCGCTTGAAAGTGATTATCCTGGGTGGTGAGAAATACCCTGCAACCTTGCTGCCGCAACTGCGCGAGATCAGCAACGCACGACTTTTCAACACCTACGGCCCCACCGAGATTACCGTCAGCAGCAATGTGGGCGAGCTCACTAAGAGCGAGAGTGTCACTGTGGGTCCCCCGTTGCTCAACTATCATGAGTATGTTGTGGACAACGACCTCAACGAACTTCCTGTGGGCGTTGTGGGCGAACTCCTCATCGGAGGCCTGGCAGTGGGCAAGGGCTACAATGACCTTCCCGAGAAGACTGCCGAGGCATTCATTGAGTATAACGGCATGAGATGCTACAAGTCGGGCGACTATGCTCGCTGGAATCCCGACGGACAAGTTGTGATACTTGGCCGCAAGGACCACCAGATCAAGCTCAACGGCCTGCGCATTGAACTTGGAGAGGTCGAGACAGTTCTCAACCGCCAGCCGCAAGTCAAGGAAGGCGTTGTGATGATTAAGAGCATCGAGGGACATGATCACCTCGTGGCTTACTTCACATCGGCCGAGACCGACTGCGACACCACTGTGCTCAAGCAGCAGATGGCAAAAAGTCTCACGCACTACATGGTACCCACCATCTTCATGCAACTTGACAAGATGCCCATCTCACCCAACGGCAAGACCGACCTCAAGTCATTGCCAGAGCCCTCTCTAGGTGACCGCGAGTATGTAGCACCGGCCAACGATCTCGAAAAATTCTTCTGTGAAGCGTTTGCCAATGTTCTTGAGCGCGAGCAAGTGGGTGCTACCGACAACTTCTTCGAGATTGGCGGTACATCGCTGGTTGCAATACGCATCGTCATGGCAGCAATGCAGGCAGGACACAAGATTGTTTACAAGAACGTTTTCGACTGCCCCACACCTCGTGCACTAGCAACACTGCTTGGTGCCGAAGCTCCTGCCGAGAACGCTAAACCAGCTGTCTCAAAGCCCGTTGAAAGTGCAAAGGGTGTGATAGATAATCCTGAAGACCCCGAAGCTTCTCACTACGACTATACTCTCATCAACGAGCTTCTTGCCAAGAACACTCTCGCCAACTACAAAGAAGGCGAATTGCGAGCCCTGGGCACTTGTGTGGTTACAGGCGCAACAGGCTTCCTGGGCTGCCATGTGGTCAAAGAACTCATTGAGCGTGACGATGTTGATGCAATCTACTGCATGGTGCGCAGCAACCGCCGCCAGAATGCCGAGAGCCGACTGCGCACACAGTTGTTCTACTACTTCGGCGAGACCTATGCTAATCTCTTCGGCACACGACTCATGATAATCGATGGCGACGTGACAAAACCCGAATGTCTCGACATTGTACCCACCGACACCATCACAGGCAACATCACAGTGTTTAACTGCGCCGCTAATGTGAAACACTTCTCGGCAGGTACCGACATTGAAGACATCAACATAGGCGGTTGCCAGACATGTATCGACTGGTGTGTCAAGCATGGAGCACGCTTCATTCAGACATCTACCCATAGTATTGCTGGTAACACTGTGAGCGACAAACCCGTGCAACCACACCTCATCACCGAGCAACAACTCTACTGGGGGCAGGAGCTCAACAACCAGTACACCCACTCCAAGTTCATAGCCGAGCGCAATGTGCTTGAAGCAGTGGCCGAGCGCGGTCTTGACGGTAAGATAGTGCGTTTGGGCAACCTCAGTGCCCGAAGCACCGATGGTGAGTTCCAAATCAACTTCACCAGCAACTCATTCATGGGCCGCCTGCGCGCGCTGCAGACTGTGGGATGCATGCCCTACTCTATGTGCTCCGGCACAGTCGAGTTCTCGCCCATCAACGAGGTTGCACGTGCTGTGGTGCTGCTTGCCACACAATCAAGCGACTTCACCGTGTTCCATCCCGTGTGCGCTCAACGCCAGCTCTTCGACAATGTAATCGTGTGCCTCAACAAACTTGGCATCAACATCGACACCGTTGAAGACGGCATCTACGAGCAAGCGCTCATGAATGCGATGAACGATCCCGCCAAGGCTCCCATCCTACAAAGTCTCATGGCCTACGATGCTAGCGGAGACAAGTATGTGGTTGAAAACAGCGACAACAACACGTTCACATTCCAGGTGCTCCTGCGCATGGGATTCCGCTGGAACTTCACCACATGGGACTACATGGAGCAGTTCATCAAGGCTATCCAGGAACTTGGATTCTTTGATGACGACTATCAACGATAATTTTTCTATAAACCTACCCGCTATTGCCTCCGCAATCTATTCCGGTTGCGGGGGCAAGAAACGGGAGATTAACGAACTAATATGTCAATACTCGGTAATAAACTGAATATGTCCAAATATGGACTTGAAGCCAGGATGACAATTCACATTGTCATCACTGTGGTCATTGTGTCTATCATCCTGACCGCCATCGCTGCGTCCATGTATGAGCAAAAATATCAAGAAGAACTCGACAATGAACTGGAATCAGCGATAGCAATTACCGAGAAAATAATTGACATCGAAATCTCTAAAATCGAGACAGCGGCCAACACGGCTGCCCAACTCTATGATTACGAGGGATATGATAAGGACGATGTCGATAGCATCCTCACGCGCTCCATCAAGGGAAATCCCGTGCAGTTTGCTACAACCATCATCCTCGACAATAGCTACCCTAGCGATAACAAACTATTTGCCGTGGTTTCGTGCAACGATAAGATTAATATTCTCAACATTTCCCGCGACAGTCTCACCCATCTCAAGGATGATGACAACTGGATGCACTCTTACATTAATGGAGAGAAATATTGGTCCCTGCCCTATCAATACACTACTAACGATTCTACCGAATTAAACCTCATCTCTTACAGCATCCCCATCACCAACAAAAACGGCAAGATATATGGCATATATTGCTCCAGTATTACTATCGACTGGCTAGAAAAAACCATCATCGAATCAAAACTGCAAGACAACATTGATGTCACTGTTGTTGCCGACGATGGCACCTATATCATTCGACCAGGGGAGATTATTGCTAACACTCCGCCAGAAGACCTCGTCGTCAAGAAACACCGCAACGATCGTTTGGGGTGGAACTTCATATTCTTGTCACCCCACAGCACCATCATGCACTGCGTGTGGAAGGCAGTACTCAAGATTGTGGGATTTGTTTCACTGCTCATTCTCATCTTGTGCATCTCCATCATCTACAACGTGCGTCATGTGGCTCGCCCGTTTGTCAACGAACAGAAGAAGATTGCACAAGACAAGGCTAGCATGGACAAGGAGGTAAGCCTAGCGGCCAACATACAACGCCAGCTCCTCACCGACTCAGCGATAACCCATCCGCTTTTCAACCTTAGTGCTTCACTAACACCTGCCAAGAACATAGGTGGGGACCTCTACGACTATACCTTTAGGGGAAATAAACTGTATTTCTGTATCGGCGATGTTTCGGGTAAAGGGCTGTCGGCTTCTCTATTCATGGCGATGACCACAGTGCTCTATAGACACACCATTAACGAGGAGCACACCACTTCGCCCAGTGAAATTGTGGCAAAGATTAACAAAACGCTGTCGCTTGAGAATTCAGAATGTATGTTTGTTACTTTCTTCACCGGAATACTTAATTTGGATGACGCCACTCTGCAATACTGTAATGCCGGACACAACGCCCCAGTATTGAACACAAAGTTCCTGAACGGCAACAACGGAATGCCCATGGGCATTGACCCCGACAGTGAATATGATACAGTAACCATACGACTCAACCCTGGCGACAAGCTCCTGCTCTACACCGATGGCGTTACCGAGGCAATGAGCAAGAACAAGGAATACTACAGTGATGACCGTCTAATCACACTTTCTGCAAAGATTAAAGAACTAGCACCTTGCGACACAATAAAAACTATAAACGATGACATAGAAGCATTTGCATCGGGTGCCGAACAATTTGACGACATCACTATGCTATGTATTAACTACAAACCAACATTATGACGAATATGAAACAATTTATTATAGCACTCACCACCGTTGCAACCATCACATGCGGCACAGCATCGGCGCAACATGTAGGAAAAAACGGCACTTACAACATCACTGGCACAAGTCTTGCAACCATGCACTCAGCCCACGACGTGCTTGTGCAACTCCCTGGAGTAACTTTTAAAGCCGATGAGTTCCAAGTAGCTGGACGTGGCGTGCCTGAGATTTTCATAGGAAAGCGAAAGGTAAAACACATCAACGAGTTGACTCAGATTCCAGCTTCTTACATTAAAGATATTGAAGTGATCACCGAACCTGGTGCCGAATATGGCAAAAACGTGCAGGCAGTCATTGTCATAGAACTTGTAGATGACCATACCGAAGGTTTAAAACTTAACAACGACCTTAACCTAGTTTACAATTCTTTTTTTGCACCCAGCGACCAACTCACCATGATGTACAAGCGCTCTAACTTCCAGATAGGTGGTCAGCTTGGCATCACCGAGGTGCGCAACAAACTAGAGAACCAAAACTTCACCCACACCTACAAATATGATGGAGTACACACCATGCTAGACAGTTACACGCATGAGACAATGACCCCTTATACACACAGCCAAACGCTTACGGGTAAATTTTATGGTAGTTATAACATTAACTTGGATCACACGATTGCTGCAAGCTATTATGTAGATTGGCAACGCCGCAACGATAATAACAAATACGAAGATATAACCACTGTTTATGGTGTCAAGAACAATGTAATTGACATGACTAAACCTCTGTCATGCGACACTATATATTCATCAGGTACTAACCCCAAAGCACATCATGAATTCAATATTGAATATCATGGCAAGGTGGGAAAAGTGTCACTTGCAGCAGGCAACAACACCGTGTGGAACCGCTCTTTCGACACCACAAACAAATACAGAATCATAAACAGTATCATCGACTTTGATTTTCCCAGCACCAACCACAACAACAAGCTATCGACCGACACTCGTTCTTACTTCACGGCTTCCATGCCGCTTGGCAATGGTGCCATAGGTGGCGGTGGCGAGTTCAACACCCGTCGCATGGACGCACAACTCATTGAACTCACAGGTGCGCCCAAGGACAACACCCACGGCATCACAAATGAGCACACTTATGCCGGCTACCTCAATGCTACGCAAGACGTGAGCAATTGGAGTTTTGCTGCCGGTCTGCGTTATGAGCACGTGGGATTCAAGTACAGCGCTTGTCCCGATGACCAGGGACTCATCATCCTGGGACGTGACGATTTTACTTTCCAACGTAATTATAGCCACCTCTACCCCAGCGCAATGGCAGCTGTGAAGCTCAAAGACTCTAAACTCACGCTTTCTTACACGCGCAGCTACAACCAGATCAATATGGCTAACGTGAAGGTTATAATCATGGGGTCGTTCAGCATAGACAACTACATGCTTCTCACCGAGCGCATCAACACCACATCACTCACATGGGAATGGAAATGGCTCACTCTTAATGCCACACACCGACTCTTTATCGACCCGCTGTGCCACACCACCAACGGCAATGTTGACTTCAACGGCAACGACTACCATGCACTTGACTTCAACCTGAACCTCACCCCGCAATTCGGCATCTGGCACCCTGCACTCACCCTGCACGCCCACAAGCAGTGGTTTGACATTGCATTGAGCGATGGACGCACATGCCTTAACACGCCCTTGTTTGAGACACAGCTGCTCAACAACTTCGTTCTCCCCCACGACTGGACTATCCGTCTCAACGGGGACTGGCGCACTAAGGGTTGCGACCGCAACGTGCGTTACTACAAGCACAACTTCCAGCTCGACGCTGCCATCCAGAAGACACTGCTCAACAATAAACTCACCGTTGAGCTCCAAGGCAATAACCTGCTCTACGGATCCTACGATGACGTGTCGGTCTATACCGACTACCACCAGCGAGTCAACAAAGGTCACAAAAACCGTATGGAGCGCAATGTGATCCTCTCACTCCGATATAGCTTGTAACAAGGAAATTATATAGGTAACAATGGCATCTCACAACGAACTCGGGCGTGCCGGCGAGCAGGCCGCATGCGAGCTACTCATCACCAAGGGATACACGATACGTGAAACCAACTGGCGTTTGAATCATCTCGAAATAGATATTGTGGCGCATGACCCGGCTACGAACACTCTTCACATAGTCGAAGTGAAAACCCGCACCAGCGACGTCCACTTCGACCCCATGCAAGCCATCACCGCCGCCAAGAAAAGAAACCTCATCAACGCTGCCAATGCCTACCTGCGACACTACCAGCTGCGATGCGGCATACAGTATGACGCAATCATCGTGGTCGGGAAACCCGACAACTTCAAGCTGTTACACATCCCCAAAGCATTTTATCCCAAACTAAAAACCTACAGGTAACATGTTCTTTCATATAGCCTATCGGACTATACCTCCTATGTATCTGTCAGAGGCAATTTGAGGAGAGAGTAATAACCCAGGCACACACCAGCCATCTTCCTAACTTGTACCATCCTTGTTTTTTCTTGATATCAATAACTTTATAGATAGCTGTAGTGTTTTTTATCGAGTCTAAGAATACTGAATCCTCAGCGTTTAGTCCCCTAAAAAACGGTTCTACATCGTCCACAGTTGTGACTTTTTGGGCATTAAGATTGAATGCCATACTTAATTAGCACGGATGAAATCCCGTTAGTGCGACCCCTTCGAGGTCGGTTGCAATATGCCCATTTGTCCCGACGGCCTTCGGCCATCGGTTACGATGCAATGTGACGACTCCGTCGTCAATTACCCACCAGAAAAATCCGTAGATAATAGGGACGGGTCTTTTTATCTAGTTATTTGCCCTTGCAGGGTAGATAATAGGGACGGTTCTTTTTATCTAGTTTTTGCCCTTGCAGGGCGTTTCGCTCCCTCTTCATGCTAAAATCTACTCAAAACATTTCTCAAAATCGCCTCGACATAATAAATAGAACCCACCTTTACAAATTATTCAAAAATTATAGGGAACAGATATTTCCATATAAACATTAACTGGCTTTCCATTATACATGCCGGCTTTAAAGCCTTTCAGGTTTGATACAACATTTAATGCGCATTCATCAAAACTTGGGTTTGCACCCTTTACGATGTGGGGATTCTTTACCTTTCCATTTTTGTCTATGATGAATTTTACAACAACCCGTTCTCCCTTATAGTTGTGACTCCTAAACACTTCGGAATTAATAGCATGTTTAAGTGAAATATTCCCACCTTCAAACACAGGAGCTTCGTCAGTCCAGCCAAATGCGATACAATCATCATCCCAACAATCATGAGGAACTCGACGTAAGCTGTCTTCATCTACAATTAGATATTCTGTAAGCTCTTCACATTTACAAGCATCGGGGGATGACATGAATTCTATATCGACAAACTTGTCGGTTTTTTCATACATCTGTTGAATAAGGTACTTGCCTTTTATGTAACACAACTGGTTTCCAATATAGCAACATCCATCGATAACCTTATCTAGGGAGTCTATAGAATATCCCTTGTACTCATAATGGAAAGTCATCAAACGAAGATTATACTTGACCTTTTCGCCATCAATGTTTACCTGCTTCATGTCATTACAGAATTCCAGTAATAATGGGACGTCGTCAGCCAGGGCTCCAAACGCGAGCTTTTCTATTTTATCTTTTGTATTGGTATCCTTGAATACAAATAATGGTAATTTGAACTTATTTTGATGAACTGTTCGGTGTCCGCTTGACTGTTCCATGCTTGTGTTATCATATTCCAAGCCAATATTCTGAGCATAAGAACAGGCGAAATCAAACGAAACAATTAGGAATATAAATAAAAATTTCTTCATGACTTTGTGAATATTTCAAATTTACTGAAGTATCGGATGTTACCAAAAAATCGCCCAGCATTAGATAATAGGGACGGTTCTTTTTATCTTAGATAATAGGGACGGATCTTTTTATCTAGTTTTTGGCTTTGGAGGACTCGGAGTTTCTGTGCTCCACTCCGTCACGTTCATCCGATGTAGTGAGCAGACGTCCTAAGAACCCCAAAAATGTCATTTATTACTCAACTTTAGCATGTGAAACCATTTGAGCCTCACCTATTTGCTCCGATTAGCGTCCTGCTGGACGCAGTGCGTGTTGCATTTCTTCCCCCACCGCCACTTCGTTCGGCGGTGGGGGTTATTTAGGTATTGTCCTACCGGACAACAAATTAGCAATATTTATTATCAAATGCTAAAGTTGAGTTTATTATTTGATACCTTCTGGATTCTAATTCAAACATTCAAATTTCAGAGGGTTCGGTTGTATTTGTTTTGACGATGCAAAATTATGAAATAAATCTGATTTTCTTATTACATTTACATCTCATTTTTTAAATCACAAATCGTTAATATCCAACGGCTTGAAAAAAGAAAATCTCACTGTTGGCTAATTAAGGAGTGACGCAACACATCTCATGCACAGATTAGCACGGATGACAGCGGATTTTTCCGGTGGATGCCACGTTGTGGGCATCCGGCTTGTGCGACCCCTTCGAGGTCGTTTGCTATATGCCTCCCGACGGCCTGCGGCCATCGCTT
Organism: Sodaliphilus sp.; assembly: GCF_045598405.1. Taxonomy (NCBI): domain Bacteria; kingdom Pseudomonadati; phylum Bacteroidota; class Bacteroidia; order Bacteroidales; family Muribaculaceae; genus Sodaliphilus; species Sodaliphilus sp. The sequence goes on along the minus strand of NZ_JAZLLZ010000138.1, from coordinate 6,341 downwards.
ACGATGCAATGTGACGACTCTGTCGTCAATTACCCACCGGAAAAATCCGCTGATCCTATATTTGCACGAATGACTATTGCGTGATTTGGCAGAGGTTCGACGGCCGCCTTAAAGTACACCTTGTGCCATCATTGCACGTGCAACTTTCATAAAGCCTGCAATGTTAGCGCCCTTGACATAGTTAATGGTTCCGTCAGGGTTTTGACCATATTTGCGACACTGCTCGTGGATATTTGCCATTATATCCTGGAGTCGCTGATCCACTTCCTGGGCAGTCCACGACATCTTTTGTGCATTTTGTGCCATTTCAAGTCCAGAGACCGACACACCGCCAGCATTTGCAGCCTTGCCAGGAGCATAAAGAATCCCAGCATCGAGGAAGGCATGTACCGCCTCGGGGGTAGAGGGCATATTGGCTCCCTCGCTCACTGCAATCACACCATTGCCAAGGAGTGCGCGAGCGTCGTCACCATTGAGTTCGTTTTGCGTAGCACTGGGCATTGCTATGTCACAAGGCACTTGCCAAGGCTTGCCACGGTCGAAATATTCACAACCATATTTCTCGGCAAATTCACGCAAACGTCCACGATAATACAGTTTCAGTTCAAAAATAAACTCATATTGCTCCTGCGTGAGACCATCGGGCACATATATAGTGCCATCGCTATCGCTCATAGTAACAACCTTGGCGCCAAGCTGAAGGAGTTTCTCGGCTGTATAGATAGCCACGTTGCCCGAGCCTGAAATTGCTACACGCTTGCCCCTAATGTCTATTCCACGAGTTGCAAGCATATTAAGCAAGAAATACACGTTGCCATAACCTGTGGCTTCGGGGCGAATGAGCGAACCGCCAAATTCAAGCCCCTTTCCAGTAAAAGTACCCGTGTTCTCGCGAGCCATCTTCTTGTACATGCCATACATGAAACCCACCTCGCGTCCGCCAACACCGATGTCGCCAGCAGGGACATCAGTGTCAGGACCAATGTGTCGCCACAATTCGGCAACATAAGCCTGACAGAAACGCATTATTTCCATGTTACTCTTGCCCTTGGGACTAAAATCACTACCGCCCTTGGCTCCACCCATGGCGAGTGTGGTGAGCGAGTTCTTGAATGTTTGTTCAAAAGCAAGGAATTTGAGAATTGACTGGTTGACCGATGAATGGAAACGAACTCCTCCCTTATATGGTCCTATTGCATTGTTGTGCTGAATGCGATAAGCCATGTTTGTGCGCACGTTGCCATCGTCGTCAATCCAGGAAACACGAAATGTAAAGATGCGATCAGGAATACACAATCGCTCAATAAGATTGTAGCGTTCAAACTCTGGATGCTGATTGTAAACCTCCTCAATAGATGTCAATACTTCCTCTACTGCCTGCAAATATTCAGGCTCATGAGCAAAACGACTGCGCAAGTCGCTCATTACTTGTGATGTTTTCATACCTCAAAAATAACTTTGTAACATTTAAATCTAAATTTCATTACAAAGTTATACAATTCCCCTCTAATTTACAAACATTTCGTAGTATATTTTTTATTATTCGTTGCATTTTGATAGTATTAGACCGCTTTTTGCTCAAATTCAAATTTCTCGTCCTTTTGTTCTGTCGCACCTATCGGCGGGATAAATACCTTACTACATATCACAACTTGCCTAACGTGTGCTGAAATAAAATATTAATTCTGTGAGACCAGCGATATCGGCGCGGGAAGTCTTATCTTGAAAAAGAGGCTGCGCCTTTGTGGGCACAGCCTCTTTGATGGGGTTGATGATTATGCTTTGATTAGAAAGCGGTAACGATACCCATGAAGTCAGCGCACTTGAGTGAAGCACCGCCGATGAGACCGCCATCGATGTTGGGTTTAGCAAACAGCTCGGGAGCGTTGCTGGGCTTGCAAGAACCACCGTAAAGGATAGTTGTGTCGTCGGCTACCTGGGCGCCATACTTCTCGGTGAGGAAACCACGGATGAAAGCGTGGATCTCTTCGGCCTGGTCGCTGGTTGCAGTCTCGCCTGTACCGATAGCCCAGATGGGCTCGTAAGCGATAACGATCTTGCCAAAGTCCTCTGCACTGAGGTGGAAGAGCGAACCCTCGATTTCTTTCTTGATCACGTCGAAGTAAGAACCGTCCTTGCGCTGTGCAAGAGTCTCACCGCAGCAGAAGATGATCTTAAGACCGTTAGCAAGAGCCAGGTCAACTTTCTCCTTGAGGATCTCGATAGTCTCGTTGTAGTATTCGCGACGCTCGCTGTGACCCAGGATTACATACTGTGCACCTGTTGAAGCGACCATAGAAGCAGCAACCTCGCCAGTGTAAGCACCCTTGGCGTGGTCGGCGCAGTTTTCAGCCGATACAGCTACCTTGCCACCCTCAACGGCAGCAACAACGCTTGTGAGGTGAGTGAAGGGAACACCCACTACTACGTCACACTTCAGGTCAGCTACAGCTGCAACAGCCTCGTTTACTTCCTTTGCCAACTGAACACCTTCTTGTACTGTAGTGTTCATCTTCCAGTTACCTGCTACAATATTCTTTCTCATTTTATTTAATTGTATAAAAATTATATATAATTGTTCTTTGTTATCAATTCCAGTGCAAAGTTAGTGCAAATTTTCCAATATTGCAAAATTTCAGCAATATCTGTGCGGGCTTCGCTATGTTTTCTTCTTGTCTTTTTTCCTACCGAAAAGGAGGTGCGTGCGGTTGACGATGAGCACTGCCAGCATGCTTGCAAGATACAAGAGAACGAAGTTGAGCAAGCGTCCTTTGGGGTTCATGTCGTCGGCAAGCTGCGACACGGGTAGTTCACCATCGTGTATCACCTGCGGATCAATCGACACCAGTGTGCGCTTCCACTCGACTACTCCGTCACGCGCATAGACGATTGCAGGATTGCCGCGTGCCATCATCTTTATCTCGCTGTCGTCGGCACTATACAGGGGATAGTGTGCCATCGCTATGTCGTTCCACTCTTCGATTTGCTCCTCGCTTGCCGATGTCACGCCCACCACATTCACGCCATGGCGATAAGCATACTCTTGCAGTTCGTTGATGAGAAAAGTGGATGCGATATTCACCTTTTCAATCTCGGGAATGAGGATGAGCAGCAGTTGCTCGCTGGTAACTAACTCGTCGCTCACGTCGTCGCCATTGTCCCACACGGCAAAGCTGTTGCCCGTAGCATTAGAGTCGTATTCGTGTGACGGCGCCACCGCCTTGCGTGCAACAAATTCCCAGTCGCTGTCGTCATCGGGCACGCTGTCGATCGTGAACTCACGCTCTACCCCATCGCGGGCATAAATAAATACATAATCGTCATCGCTGGGCGATGTGGCATTAGAAACCAACTTGGTGCCTATCTTGTAAGGGCGGAAGTCGAGCATGGGCTGCGTGAAATAGCCCACCACCGAAATGGTTATCGGCAGGATGAATGACAGCAGCATGACCATCCACTGCACAGCGGGCCCGTAGAGCGACGGCACGCATTTGTTGAGCAGCACCAGGTAGATAGTGCCAGCCAGCAGGACGACATTCTTGCCAAACGTGGCCCAGTTGCTCATCACGAGGTAGTCGCCGAAGCAGCCACAGTCGGGCACAGCGTCAGTGATAGCAAGCCACAGGGTGAGCGGCGTCATGACTAGCATGAACAACGCCGCAAGCACAGGAACCACGCGACGGCACGAGCCGGTAAGCAACAGGACGCCCAGGACAAACTCTACCGCTGCCAGAGCAAATGCACCGAAGATCGTGAGACCAGCCAGGCTGTCAAGTCCCATCGTGAGCAGGTATTCATTCAGCTTGTAATAAGTGCCCCACGGGTCTATGGCCTTGACAAAGCCGGAGAAAACAAAGACACCGCCCACGACAATGCGCATGAGCGTGACCATAACCTTGACCACCCATGAAGATTTAGATGATGAAGCGGGAACCTTGTTCTCAACTTCAGTGTGCGCAGGATTGTTATTATTCTGCTCCTTCGTCATGCTTTATCAATGCAAACACTGAATAGTTGATCATGTCCTGATAATTGGCATCGATACCTTCACTCACGAGGGTGTTGCCATTGTTGTTCTCAATCTCCTTAGTGCGCTGTATCTTCGACAAGATGAGATCGGTGTAGCTCGAGATGCGCATGTCACGCCAAGCCTCGCCATAGTCGGTGTTCTTTGCGATCATCAGTTCCTTGGTGGCGTTGATGTGACGGTCATAGAGAGCCAGCGCTTCCTCGGCAGTCATATCTACCGTATCGCTATATCCGCGCTCAAGCTGCACAAGTCCCATCACGCCATAATTGATGATGCCGATGAACTCGGGCCAGATGCCCTCGCCCACCTTGGTCTCGCCATTGACCTCAAGTGTGCGGATGCGCTTTGCCTTGATGAATATCTGGTCGGTTACCGACTGTGGACGCAGTATGCGCCATGCGGGGCCGTAGTCTTTCATCTTTTTCACGAACAAGTCGCGGCAACGAGCTATGACTGCATCATATTGTTTACTTGTATTACTCATTGATTATTACCTAATTTGATTCAATCTACAAAGTTACAACTATTTTGACGAAAACGAAAACGAAAACGAAAACTTTTTCTTACCATGCCCACACTAAACCATCAAATATGGGCAACCTTATCATACTTGAGGTTTTCGCGTGAGTGAACCCAGGTAATCGTAGTGCTCGCCGTGCTCGATGACCTCAAAGCAATAATCATGCTCGGAAGCGGCTTCGGCCATCGTGTCGGCATCAATATATAGCCAGTCAAACTGTTCTCCCTTCACGCGGCCATACTGCATTTGGTATTGTATCTCGCCATAATATCCAGGGGTGCCAGGAAGTTCGATGATGCCGTCCTCGCCTTCAAACACATAGCAGATGTCGCTTGAATCAAACAACACCTTGCCACCCGGGGCAAGAATGCGGTCAAGCTGCTTGAAGAATTGCTCCATACGGTCAAGTGTGCCCACGATGCCAATTCCATTCATCAGCATCAAGATAGTGTCGTATTTTTCCTCCACGTCATAGAAGTCCTGTTCTAAAACATGAGCGAGACCACGCTTGCGCATAGTTTCGACCGACGACGGCGAAATGTCTATCGCAGTGATATTTGCTCCGCGCCGTTGCAGTTCGAGCGAGTGACAGCCTGCACCAGCCCCCACGTCGAGAATGCGTCCCGAAGCAAGTTCGACAGCCTTTTGCTCAAGGACGGGCATATCTTTGAAGTCACGAAACAACGTGGCTACGGGGAACTCGTCCTCATAGAACATGGGAGAGAACAACCGCAACTTGCTGGCCTTTCCGGTGGCATGAAAATCGGCAATGGCCAAGCCCATGGGATCTTTGTCTTTAGTCATAATCATAAAAATAAATAAAGTCGCCGCCCGACGTAAAAGCAAGCAGCGACTCATTATGAGAAATCCACACCAAAGGGATATGATGAAAAACTCCGATAAAAACAGGTTTTGAGGGCTCCATGCCTTTGTAATCCTCCGGTCGCGAAGACACCCTAAGGTCGAGGCCCGCCATTGGCATGAATGCTTATCTCGGCATTTCATTATAATTTGAAGAGTATCCCAATCAGCTTTGATGTGGAATGTTATTTCAATGAACTAAACAACGTCTCTGTTGTCAATGCAAATTTACAAACAAATCTTCACACTGCCAACAAAAGTGAGATGTTTTTTTTCATTTCCATAAGTGTACACCTATTTGAAAGAAGAAGTGCGACCCCTTCGAGGTCGTTTGGAGCGTGTTCCTTCCGACGGCCTGCGGCCATCGGTTACGATGCAATGTGACGACTCCGTCGTCAATTACCAACCGAAATACCAACCTGGATACCAACATCAATAATCCGATGATCCGTTATCATCAATTTAATGAGAACATATGGTAATCTTATTTACTTTATGCAATGTGACGACTCCGTCGTCAATTACCAACCGGAATACCAACCTGGATACCGACATCAATAATCCGATGATCCGTTATCATCAATTTAATGAGAACATATGGTAATCTTATTTACTTTATGCAATGTGACGACTTCGTCGTCAATTACCAACCGGAATACCAACCTGGATACCAACATCAATAATCCGATGATCCGTTATCATCAATTAAAGAATCCCGTATTTTGTCCCCTATACAAATAGGCATAATTGCTAGTGTTTTACATCCAAACGTGCCAAATCAGCCGATTCTATCCGCTAATCAGTTGCAAAATTAAAAGCAAACGAATAAAAACACTCATAATTATCTCTAAAAACTTGCATATGTCATATTAAATGTGTACCTTTGCATAGGGTTTATAATAAAGTATAGCCCTATACAGAACAATGGCA
>NZ_JAZLLZ010000137.1:0-1895 GCF_045598405.1 Sodaliphilus sp. | reverse complement strand
TTCTTGTTTTTGTTTTTAGTCCCTTACTACCGAAAAACAAACACTGATTTTCAACTACTTATCTTTTTGTTCTATAGAAGGCACAGAGGTCACAGCACAGATTAAGCCAGATTTTCCCACTGATTTGATGCGGTTGCCCTGTCGTTATTACATACAAAATTGGAAAAAACGACAAAAAATGCTTAATTTTGCATTGTGAAAATGAACAATCCGATTGTTAGGTAGATTATGAACGAAATACACATCATAATACCGGTCAAGGACAGCATTGACAGTGCAGAGGAAACATTGCGCGCTATCGCGGGCAGTAATATATGCATTGCGCACACTGTCACTGTCTATAACGACAACTCCACGCCCGAGAATACCGAGCGCCTCACCGCATTGTGCAAGTCGCTCAATATCAATATTGTAAACCTGAGCGAGTTAACCTCGCACCCGTCACCCAACTATCTCTTTGTGCTGCGCCGTTGCCAGAAGCAGTGCCTTGCCCACAATGCCGGACTGCTCATTGTGGAGAGTGATGTGACCGTGAGGCATGACACCCTGCAAGGGCTCGTGGACGGAGCTTTGGAACGCCCCGACTGCGGCATTGCGGCCAGTGTGACCGTTGACGACAACGGAAAGGTGAACTACCCCTATGGCTATGCAGCACGGTGGAGTGGAGTAGTTGACAGTAAGAAACATTGCTCATTCTGCTGCTCACTGCTCACCCCCGCACTTCTCAATGTGTTCGATTTTGAGGAACTTAACCCCGAGAAAAATTGGTTCGATGTCGCCATCTCGCACAAGAGCCTCAACGCAGGCCTCCACAACTACCTATTCACCACCTTGCCAGTCACCCACCATCCCCATTCCAGCCGCCCCTGGAAACTACTTAAATACAAAAATCCGCTACTCTACTACTTGAAGAAACACACAAAAGGTCTCGACAAGATATAAGCAGAAAAAAACTAGATAAAAGGGACGGTTCTTTTTATCTAGTTTTTATCAGCAAAGAAGGGCGGTTTCGATGTACTTTGCAAGGCGATTGTGAATGACGTAGGCAATAAAGACAAGGCTAGGTGCGTTATCTATGAAAAGGACTAGCAATGAAACAACTGATAATATTTCTGTTTTTTGCATTCACTCTGGTGGCGTGCGGTAACAGCACCGACGACGGCCCGGTAGGATCCTATAAAGGCAGTGGATACCGAGGGTTGGAACAAATCGTGCTGGACTTTGACAGCGATGGCAACGTGGAGTGCCACGTGGGAGAATCCGACGGACTGGCCAGTTGGGGCGACGAGGCCTATGGCACCTACACCCTCGACCAAAGCACGATAAATATCACGTTCACAGCGGTTGATGATGACAATGTGGTGTACAAATCCTTACCGCTGGAACTGTTTGACTCGCTGCGATATTACAAGAGCAGCGACACCATAGTCATGTACAAGGACGGTGCGTCAAGCACGATGAAGCCCCATGTGACCTCCGTGGGCGACTGGCTCGCATTCATCGGGTACATTTTTGCCATATTGTTTCCTTTAGCCATCCCGCTTGCAGCGCTGGCAATGACCATCTACCACCTCAATAAAAAGTAATAAAGCCAAGGGGTTCCGGGGAGGAACCCCTTGGCCAGGGATTATCTTTTGGTAAAACTCGTTGTTATTTCTTTTTTGGAAAAAGCTGTTTACCGGGTAACTATTCACCAATGGAACTCCCCGCGCGGATCTCACTGATCTCACTGATTTTTTTCATTGAAAATATATTAACTCAACTTTAGCATTTGATAATAAATATTGCTAATTTATTGTCCGGCAGGACAATACCTAAATAACCCCCACCGCCGAACGAAGTGGCGGTGGGGGAAGAAATGCAACACGCACTGCGTCCAGCAGGACGCTAATCGG
>NZ_JAZLLZ010000136.1:0-7568 GCF_045598405.1 Sodaliphilus sp. | reverse complement strand
TCCGGCAGGACAATACCTGAATAACCCCCACCGCCGAACGAAGTGGCGGTGGGGGAAGAAATGCAACACGCACCGCGTCCAGCAGGACGCTAATCGGAGCAAATAGGTGAGACTCAAATGGTTTCACATGCTAAAGTTGAGAAAAAAACAACACCTTTAGAAATTATCGTGATATAAGATTCGCAAGCTATATTGCATCTGTATAAAGTATTAATCGCGCCGATAGGTGCGTGGTCGCACCTTGTGCGACTATCAATAACCGAGCGTAGCGAGCTCGGCAGAGTGAGCAGCGGCTAGTGGGCGTAGCCCGTGCCGCGACCAGCGAACCTCTGCCAACATGCGCGGGAGTGAAGTGAGCATAGCGAACGTAACCCTCGGTTAATGAATCCAAAGGGAAGGCGTGCTGGAAGTACGCGACTTACCCATGTTAAGTGTTATTTTAACAACATGCGAAACATGAATTATAGTGATAAAGATTTTTTTTGTAACTTTGCATTGAGAAAAAAGTTTATGATGAAACGCTTACTCTATTTACTATTATTGGTGGCATGCAGTGCCTTTGGGGCCATGGCCCGTGATTATGAACAGGTGAATGACATAAGTTACTCGGCCAAGGCCGATGCCTACTCTCGCGAGCAACTCAAGCTTGACGTATATCACCCTGTGGATGGCGAGGACTGTCCTGTGGTGATATGGTTCCATGGCGGCGGGTTGGAATTTGGTTCAAAGCAGATTCCCGAGCAGTTGAAAGAGCAGGATATGGTGGTTGTGGGCGCCGAGTACCGCATGCTTCCCCGTGTCGAAGTTGGGGATATCCTTGACGATGCTGCCGAGGCTGTGGCATGGACGTTCAAGAACGCTGCAAAGTATGGCGGCAGCACACGCAATATCGTTGTATCGGGCCACTCGGCTGGCGGTTACATCGCCATGATGCTGTGCCTCGACAAGTCGTGGCTGGCGCGATATGGCGTGGATGCCGACAGCGTGATGCTCTATGCCCCTTTCAGCGGGCAGGCAATCACACACTACAATGTGCGCAAGATGCAAGGACTGCCGCCGCTGCAACCCACCATAGACCGCTGGGCACCGCTCTACTGGGTGCGTGGCAACTGTCCTCCGCTGTTACTCACATGCGGCGACCGCGAGTTGGAACTCTACGGCCGTTATGACGAAAACCAGTATCTCGAGCGCATGATGAAACTCACTGGCCACAAGCACACCTGGCTCTACGAGATAGGCGGCCACGGACACAACGACATGATTGCCCCCAGCTTCCTCATTCTCAAGAACAAAATGCAGGAACTGCTCGCCAAGTAACTATCGACGTGATGCGGTTAGTGATTGCAATATTGTGTTTGTGCCTGGGTGCTTTGCCGCCATCTGCTTGGGCTGGCGATGCCGGTGCTTTGTTGCAAGAGCGGCTTCATCTCGTGACTGATCGTGCCTGCTATGATGCAGGCGACCGCATGTGGTTGAGGGTGTTTATGACTGATGCCTCAACCCGTCGTCCTGTTGTTCAGAGCAACTATGTGCATGTGGAACTGCTTGACGAGACTGCAATGGTGTTCGAGCGTGTCATGCTGATGGCTCGTGACGGTGTTTTTAATGGACACATAGACTTGCCGCCGTCTGCCGATGCTGGCACGTATTATGTCCGTGCATATACGCGTCTCAATGCCAACAGACCTGACCTTGAGAGTGTTGCCCGTGTGGCAGTAGGGCAGAGTTGGCGTGGCGAGAGTAAGCCCATATGCCGTCCCGACCACGAGCCGCAGGTGTGGGCCGAACCAGCAGGCGACAGCACCAGGGTGTATATCCTGTTGCCCGACGAGTGTGCATTGACCGAGGCATCGATGGCTGTTGCGGTGAGTACCGACAGTGTGGTGCCTCGTCTTGACATAGGAACATCATTGAACCGAGATCTGCTGGGTGACCATGTGAACGGATTGGCCGAGACTGCGCAGCGTGTTACGGGTAGGGTAACGGCAATGGACGGTAAGGTGTTGCCGGGCAAAGCAACCGTGTTGATGCTCGCTCCGCAGGCCGATTTCTATGAGTCAACGATGACTGGGGTTGACGGACGCTTTGCCTTTGAGGACTTGGAACTTGCCGACAGCACAGTGCTTATTGTCCAGGCAACTGACAGCAAGAACCGTGGTAATGTGTTGCTGACTATTGATGAGGTACAGTTCCCCGAGTGCAAATATCCCTTGGCTTCTGACGAATTTGACATGAAAAACTATATGGTGACGGGCGGACGCAATGTTGTCCTTGACGAGTTGCAGGTGCATGCCATACACGTGGCAAGAGTAGGGGAGATGGATGCTTTCTCGACCATAGCCGACGCCTCATTGTCGCAGGAACGCCTTGATGAAATAGACGCGTCATGCCTGCACGATGTGTTCCGCCGCATTGCCGGTGTTCATTTGACCAGCGATGAGCGCATTATAATACGCGGTCGCACATCGATTTATGGCGATAGTTATGCCTCGATAGCGGTCGATGGAGTTGTCCAGCCAGAGGAATTTGACTTGCATTCAATACCGATGGCCGACGTTGCCCGGGTAGATGTGTTCAAGAGCGGAACGTCAATGATATGGGGCGTGGACGGAGGACGAGGCTTGATTTCAATCACGACCAAAGGCGGAAAAATTGCATCAGTGAAGCGTACTACTCCTAATCTCAAAAAAGTGATTGCGACAGGGTATCAAGCCGCAAAACCATTCAGCAGCGGCAGCCGCATGCTATACTGGAATCCGGCAGTGAAAACACGTGGCGATAAACTGCTGTGGTTCAACATATCCCGTGCGGCACATTTCAGCGTGAGCATAGAAGGACTGACTGGCGACGGCAAGACCATCGCCGCCCATGCCGAGTTCATAAGCCAGTAAAACTAGATAAAAGGGACGGTTCTTTTTATCTAGTTTTTGGCGGATGCTGACTGATTGAACATCGTTTCAATAATAGAAACTAGATAAAAGGGACGGTTCTTTTTATCTAGTTTTTGGTAGATGCTGACTGATTGAACATCGTTTCAATAATAGTTAAAGTGGTGTGCAATACGCAAACCAAGTAAAAATAAAGAAACTACTATCACAGTTGTCCCCTTAGATAATAGGTAAAATAAACAACCTACTTTTTTTTCTCCAAATTCGTATTTCGGGTATCTTTCTATATAATTTAGATAATCAAAAATATACAATCCGAAACCTAGCAAGAGCCCATTTATTGCATCAATAATATCCGAAAAGAATCCAGGTATAAAACACAAGGCACACACAGTAAGGTATCCTTTATAGAAAGGCCAGAACTTAGGTATCAGCCTGCGATTTTTATGATATTTTTTATAGTAATTACCATGGACGAGTATTATGCTGAACATAAAATACGTGCATAAGGTGCCAAAAACAAAATCCTCAGCTGTCATCTTTGTTTTATTTACTGTTTATTAGTGGTTTGTGTAAATTAATCACAGATAAACTTTGCTTTACACATGAATCAATCTTCCCTGTTTTCCGTGCTTGTATGTGAATTGAACAATCTGCTTTCTGTGTCTAAAACTAGATAAAAGGGACGGTTCTTTTTATCTAGTTTTTGGGGTTGTGTGGTGGGTGATTGAACCGTAGCTGATGCCTGTCAGTCTTGATAGTTGGGTCTTGGCGATGCCTTGCTCCACAAGTTGAAGAATCAACTGTTTTTTCTCTTTATTGGGTAGCTCGGCGAGGACTCTGTCTCTGCAAACTTGTGCTATCAATTTTTGTGCTTCGATGTCTGATAAGCGACGCCTTGCAAGGTTGACCTGCTCTGTCTCAATCTGGTTGTTCTTCTTTACAAGTTCGCACACTTCGTTCCAAGTCATTTGTGCAAAAGGCAGTGTGTCACTACAGATGACAGGAGGATTTGTCGAATTGTACTCGTGCCAGCTGCTCCACCGAAAATCGTTGGGCGAACTGACAAGATTTGCTTTTACCGGGTTTTGGTGGATGTATCGCAGCAGTGTGATGAAGTAACCAGCATCCTCGACAGGCTCACTGCGGTATCGGTCGTGGAATAGTGGCCCCAACCGCTCGTGGCGCTTGTTGAAGTAACTTACATAGGCTACGCCGATGCGTTTCATGACCGAAGCGATGCTCGACTCGGCCTCGGAGATGAGCAGATGCACGTGATTGTTCATCAGGCAATAGGCGTGTATGTGGCAGTAAGGTGGCAACGGTATTCCGTGCCTATCAACAGGGGCGACAAGCCCTTGGAGTGTCTTGACGAACTTGTTGCAGTCTGTTTCGTCGGTAAATATCGCACCCTTGTTGATGCCTCGAAGCATCACATGATAAACGCCGGTGGCGCTGATTTTTCTGTTCTTGCGTGGCATAATAACTGTTTTTGTGCAAATTTACGATATTTTGGGGTTTAAAACAAGAAATTACCCGAAAAACTAGATAAAAAGAACCGTCCCTTTTATCTAATTTTGGGTTTAGGCCTTGACGAAGTCGTTGGGGGTGTAACCTAGGCAGAATGTGATTGCTACTGCGGCAAATGTGAGCATCACTATGGTGCTGTATATGGTGCACGCGGTCTTGACTCTGGGAAACCACGCCTTGCTGCTTAATGATGACGACTGCAAGCCTTTCCACATGCCGCGGTTGAGGTGGCTCCACATTGCTGCTATCCACACGAGATAAAGCACGGTGTAGATGATGCAAGAGATGCGCAGGCCGTCGATGCCGTGGAATGTGTTGACGAGATGATAGATACCGTTAGCTGCCGTTTCTGCCTCGTTGGCGCCGGTAATCTGCGCAAACATCATTTTTCCCCAGAAGTTGTAGAGGTGTAGCGCTAGGCCCAGGATAATGATGGTGCCCAGCGTAAACATGTCTTGGCTTGAAGTCTTGTCGCCCGAGGTGGCATAGGGGTGAGGCCCATAGGCCTGCATGTCCTGCCTCACCAGGTAGAATGCCATTGCAAAGTGAACAAGAACCATGACGGCAATTACCGATGTTGCCGCAATCGCCCAAATGTTGCTTCCCTTGACAGCACACAGTGCATTATACTCACTTGCGCTGAACAGGGCTACGGCATTCATTGCTGCGTGTAGTGTTAGAAACAGCATGAGCGTAGCTCCGGTAATTGCCATGATGGTCTTGCGACCAGAAGATTGGTTGGTCATATATATAAAAAAGTATGCTTCAATTAGTTTTGTGTTAATTCTTCATAGAGAGCGCCCAGCTGCTTGCGTATGTGCAGCACGGCATAGTGCTTGCGCGAGAGGAATGTGCTTGTGTTGACGCCGGCGAGACTTGCCGCATCTCTCACGCTCAATCCTTTGACTTCGGTCAAGACAATGGCTGTGCGTTGCTCGGGCGGCAGCTCGTCAATAGCTTTGTTCAGCTGGTCCCACACCATGGAGCGCAGCATGTGCATGTCGGGGCTGTCGTTGCTGTCGGCCACCATTATTTCCTGCAAGTCGGCCATGAAGGCATCGTCCTGTGCTTCGGCTGCGGGCAGATGCAGTTCGCGGTGCTTCTTGCAGTGGTTGATAATGAGGTTGTGCGCCACCCGGTAGAGCCATGCTGTGACGTGTGCCACGGGATTGTTGAGCACAGTGATGGCATGCAGGAACCGGTAGAAGGTGTCCTGCACGATGTCATCGGCATCGTCGGGGTTGTCGAGCCGCCCCCTCACGTATGATCGAAGCCGTGGCGTGTGTTGCTTGATTATGTCATCAAGGTCGTTGCTGGCCATTGCTCTGGGTGGGCTGATGGTTATGCACCCTTGTGCTGCTCGATGATGCGTTCACGCTCTTCGGGAGTCATATTCTCCCAGCGTTCACGCAGTTTGTTGCTATGGCACATGCGGTGATGGTGGTGCCCATGATGATGACCGCCCAGGCCGCCAAAGAGAATCTTGCACAGCACGAGCAACCCGCAGGCCTGCCAGTAACCGAGTTCGGAGAGACCGAACAGTGACGGCATGAGCCAGTTCCACAGTAACATGACCAACCACCCAAGCAATGCGACAAACACCGCACACAAGGGAATAAAAGCCAGATGTTTCAAAAATATCTTCATAATTGTAAAATTAGTGTTTCTATTATATATGACAACTAAAAAGGGAAAATATTTTGTAAACAAGCAAAAAAATGAAGGACGATAACGATGACGATGACGCGTGATACTTTTACCTCGAATAGGTATGTTGCTTGGCATTTTATACCACCATCTTCTCGCATTTCCTTAATGAGGACATGATGCATTATGTTCGCCAGTTGCCCCTCACCAACCTCGACCTCTCGCATTTCAACTTCGGGGAATTTATGGGTGGCAGCTACCTGCACTCCATGATGCTCGTGGCAATCAAGCAGGTGTATGGCTACGTCATCTGGTTCTCCCTCCTCCTCGCTTCCATCTTCCTCTTGTGCGACATTCCTGCCGTAAGGACTAACATCCGCAAAGTACCACGTTGGCCAGTATTGGCAATAGAGTATCTGGCAGGGAAACGGAAGTAAGCGAAACATCCATAGCCCCAGCATCATCAACCAATGCTGGGGCTTATAGTGTAAAAAATCGTTAATTTACGAACAAATGTTTTGTAGTTTGAAATGTTGTTCGTAATTTTGCGACCAAAACAAGCGCATATTATGGCAGAAAAGAAATATTGTATAAAGACAGAGACGCAGGCGGGAATTGCCAAGGCTCTGGGACATCCGGCTCGCATTGCCATCATGAAGTTTCTGGCAAAGCAAAACACCTGTTACTTCGGTGACATTCATGAGGAGTTGCCTATTGCCAAGGCTACTGTAAGTCAGCATTTAACAGCCCTTAAGGATGCAGGATTGATACAGGGAGAGATTGAAACTCCAAAGGTCAAATATTGCATCAACCGTGAGAACTGGGCGTATGCTCAGCAGTTGTTTTCGGAGTTCTTCAACATGGAATTGTGTGGGAAGAACGACGATTGCTGTAAATAAACATCATAGTTAGAGGTTTTCACTCTTTGACCTTACTATGCCCTCGTCATTTCATTTCGAGGGTTTTCTTAAAGCCTGTATGTTCGTTGTTCTGCGAATTACAAATAATATCAATAATACAACCCGAGCCTTGTTACGGTTCTCATCCCTCGGGGAGAGTTAAGAGGAGGCAAAAAGATTATGAAACAGATTAAAGTATTGGTAAGCTCATGCGCTTGCAACCAGAAGTTCGCTTCGCTCGTAGAGGCGGTAGTTAAGAACAATCAGATTGATGCCACCGTAGAGAAGGTGGACGACATCATGGAGGTGATGCAGTACAACGTGATGTCTCTGCCAGCATTGGTGATAGATGGTCAGGTGGTGGCTCGCGGTCAGAAGAATGAAAAAGAGTTACTGGAGATATTGAAGTAAAGCCCAATAACACATGTTTAATCAAATAGCACCCATGTAAAATGAAAAAGATTACAATTATCATGATGGCTGTTCTTCTTTCTACAGCCACAATTACCGCTTGTGCTGGCAATAATACACCAGAGACAAAGAAGGAAACTGTTGCAAAGAAAGAATCGCCAGTTGAAATCATCTACTTCCATGGCAAGCAGCG
>NZ_JAZLLZ010000135.1:0-8901 GCF_045598405.1 Sodaliphilus sp. | reverse complement strand
TGCCTTCGCTTGCGCTCAGTTAGGACAGGGTTATGTGCAGAACTACGTTCTGCGTGTCGGCTTTCAGCCTCTCATTACAAAATCATGTGAGATCCCCGCGCGGATAAAAATCTATTGTAGTATAGTTACAACAGATTGCTCAGATTTAACTGAATAAGAAATTATTCTAATTATTTTAATTTCTTTCAGTTATTATTAAATCTGTGTTATCAGTGAGATCCGCGCGGGGAAATTACCCAAAATACCATTGCTGAATAGTTACAGACTATCTAGACGTTCTAGAATTCCTCGAGCCGGTGTGCAATCGTTTGCACTTTTTATTATGTGCTATTACATAATCAGATTAGCGGAAACTTGACGTTTTCAATTAACTTTGTTATTTAGAAAAATAATATCCACAAAAACTATATTTCTATGAAAAAACTTCTGCTCAGCTTATTCACCCTGGCAGCCCCCGTGATCGCGATGGCTACCGGATGGCCGTCAAACTATAGCGGCGTGATGCTACAAGGATTCTATTGGGACAGCTACAGCGAGTCTAGATGGACCAACCTCACGTCCAAGGCCGACCTCTACTCTCAATACTTCGACCTCATCTGGGTGCCCAACTCAAGCAACTGCCAAGGACAAAGCATGGGCTACAACCCTGTTTACTGGTTTAACCATACCAGCACATTCGGCAACGAGAGCACCCTGCGCACAATGATCAACACCTACAAGGAGAAAAACGTGGGCATCATTGAGGATGTGGTCATCAACCACAAGAACGGCAAGAGCAACTGGTGTGACTTCGTCAACGAGAGCTGGAACGGAAACGACATCACATGGTCGCTCGCCGACATCTGCAAGAACGACGAGGCAGCCAGCCACGGCTATAAGCCCACCGGAGCTAACGACACTGGCGAGAACTTCGATGGCTCGCGCGACCTGGACCACACCAGCGCCAATGTGCAGAAGAATGTAAAGGTGTATCTCGACTTCCTGCTCAATGACCTGGGCTACGCGGGATTCCGCTACGACATGGTCAAGGGCTACGGAGCGCAGTACACCAAGATGTATAACCAGAGCGCTAAACCCAAGTTCAGCGTGGGCGAGTACTACGACGGCAACCACGACCTGGTGGGCAACTGGATCAAAGGCACCGGCTACGAGAGCGCAGCTTTCGACTTCCCCCTCAAGTTCGTCATGAACCGCGCTTTCGGCGGCGAGAACTGGAGCGAACTCAACTACAAGGGACTTGCAGGCGACCCCAACTACAACCAGTTTGCAGTCACCTTCGTCGATAACCACGACACCTACCGCGACGACTACAACAAACTGGGCAAGAACGTGCTTGCCGCCAACGCATTCATCCTGGCGTTGCCCGGCACTCCCTGTATCTTCCTCCCCCACTTCAACCAGTACCAAGCCGAGATAGGCAAGATGATTAAGGCTCGCAAGGCTGCCGGCATCAACAACAACAGCAGCATCCTCCAGCAGGGTCAGCAAGGCGGCGGCTACGTGATGAAGGTGCAAGGCACCAAGGGCTCTGTGCTCATCATCGTGGGCTATGTCGATGGCGTTGACACTAAGGGCTACACCCTCGTGAGCACCGGCACCAACTATGCCTACTTCGTGAGCGAAGGCGGTGGCGACGATCCCACTCCCGACCCCGAGAAGAAGGACATCAACGTGTATGTAAAGGCAGCCAAGGCTCCCTACGTGTATGCATGGAGCGGCACCGGCTCACTGCTCAGCGCAGCTTGGCCCGGCGACCAGGTCACCAAGACCACCACAACCAGCGACGGCACCAAGTGGTACACCACCACCTACAACGCCTCTACGTTCAACATCGTGCTCAACAACGGTGACGGCGGCCAGACTGCCGACATCACCGGCATCAGCAAGGATATCTACCTGCAATATAACGGCACCACCGGCTACACCGACCTGACCAGCCAGTACAGCGGCGACACCACCAGCGTGCAGCTCCCCGAGTGTGCTAAATGGCTCGAAGGTAAGCTCTTCTGCTACTTCGAGGGCAACGAGACCTACACCGCGCCCAACATCTGGGCATGGAATGCTAATGGCGACTTCAACGGCGGCACATGGCCCGGAACCAAGCTCACAGCAGTGGGCAAGACAGCCAAGGGCAACACCGTGTATCTGTGGGACGGCGGCAAGCTCGACGAGAACAACATCCCCGACGGACTCGTGTTCAGCACCGGCACAGGCTCACCGCAAACCAGCGACTTCATCTTCAACAACGGCGGTTACTACACCTCAAGCGGCATGGTGGCAGTTGTGCCCAAACCCGCTAAGCCCGACTACCCCACCGGCGACGTCAACGGCGACAAAGAAGTAGATATCACCGATGTCAACACCCTCATCAACGTCATCATGGGCAAGGAACAGGCAAGCAAGTATGAAGGTCGCGCCGACATCAACGGTGACGGACTTGTTGACATCACCGACGTCAACACAATCATCAACCTCCTCCTGGGCAAGTAAGACTTTTCAGCTATTGGAACCCGTTTGAGTTCCAATATATTGCCCCGATTAGTGTCCTGCTGGACGCATCCACCTGTTGATACTATACCCCCACCGGCAGTCGTTTCACTCCTTTCGGTGGGGGTTATGTGCCCAAAGCAAGCTTTGTGCGTGTCGGCTTTCAGCCTCTCGTTGTTAATATATTTCCAATGAAAAATCAGTGAGTTCAGTGAGATCCGCGCGGGGAGTCCTCAAAAAAGTTATTGGTGAATAGTTACCTTCCAGACGCAGTATAGGGTAGCATTCTTTCAGTGCAGGCTCTTGGAGCTTCGCCCCTGCGCTTCTACACGGTTATCAAAGGTACTGTCCTATCGGGCAGAATACAAATTAGATGCTGTTGCCCTGGTGATTCTGCTTCACTGTTGCTATTGTCCCCAAAAAAAAGAGAGAGATGCCTTGGCAGGTATCTCTCTCCTAACCTCCGTGTCTCACGACACGAATTCTCACAAAACAAATCTAAAATAACTGTATAAAATTGTGTGTAAAGTCAACATTTAAACAATGTTTGCTTATCTAAATTCGCTAGTTGCCAATGATTTTATTGACTACTGCGTTTACGTCACTCACATCTACAGAGCTATCTTTGTTAACGTCGGCACGGGTGTCATACTTTGAAGCATCTTCTTTACCCATGATGACGTTGATGAGGGTGTTGACATCGGTAATGTCTATTTCACCGTCGCCATTGACATCTCCTGCGGCATACTGGCTTCCGGCATAGGATCCTATGGTTGCCACTGCCTTCATGGCGCGTCCGGTCTGGTTGTCCCACAATCCGGCATTGTACCACTGGTCGGTGACACGTTTTGTTGCCCAGTCAAGTCCGTACTCGTTGGCTTCGGGCCACCACCACACAAGTCCTGTCACCTGCTTGTATTTCTTGAGCGTCTCGATGAGAGCCTGTGTGAAGGCTTCTTGGCCGTTGTTGGTGATAGGGTAGGTCGCGCTGTAATCGTAGGTGATGTCGGTGGGTTGGTAAGCGTGGTAGTAACCTGTTTCCACAATCATGATCTCCTTGGTGTAGCGCGAAACCAGGCGGTTAAGGGCGTTTTCGAGTTGTGTGAGATTGCCGTGGAAATAAGGGTAGTAGCTCAAGCCTATCACATCATAGTCCACTCCGCCGTTGTTTATGCGGGTATAGATACTCTCGAGGGCGGTAGTGTTAGCCACGCGCTCGGTGTGGATTATGATTTTGGCGTTGGGACACACCTCGCGGCACGCCTTGCCTGCGTTTTTGAGCAGGGAGGTGAAGCGGCTCCAGTTGGCGTCGTTGTTATAATAGCATTTTTTGAGCGACGATGCATCCTTGGCACCCCACAGCATGCCGTAGCTGATTTCGTTGCCAGTCTGTATGTAGTCGGGTGTTGCGCCGGCATCGACCATAGCCTGGAGACAGTCGCGGGTGTAGTTGTAAATCGTGGTGTTGAGCTCGGCATCGCTCTGTCCCACCCAAGCAGCGGGTGTGAATTGCTTCACCGGATCGGCCCACGAGTCGCTGTAGTGGAAGTCGAGCATGAGTTTGAAGCCGGCAGCCTTGATGCGAGCGCCCAGAGCCTTAACGTAGTCGAGGTCTTGGATCACGCCCTGGCCCTTGTCGGTGCTCGACGCTTGCGAGGGATCAACAAAGAGACGCACACGCATCACGGTCCAGCCGTTCTGCTTGAAGTAGCCAAGCATGTCGGTGATGCGCTTGCCGTTGGGGTCGTTGTATTTGGCGCCATTCTGCTCATACTTGGTGAGCAGAGAGATGTCACCACCTGCCTCCTGTGCGTGCATGCCCAGGATTGCAACAAGTGCAGTGATAAGTGCAAAAATGCGTTTCATTTGTTTATTCTCTCTAATATCAAATTTTAAGCGTTAGAGCCTTAAACTCTTAATGTCTTTATATCTTAAAGTCTTATATCCCGCAAGGCGTTCTTAAACATTTAAGCCCTTAAACCTTTAAACCTTTAAACCTTTAAACCCTTACTTCAAGATATATTTCTTGTGGTTGTGGATGTAGAAACCAGGAGTAGAAGGTTTCTCCTCGTAGCGGCGTCCGTTGAGGTCATACCAAGCGGGATCGGCAGGAGCAACCTCATCGACAACCACGCCGTTGATACCAGCATAGTCGCTAGTGATGTCCTTGACGGTGTATTTGTCGCCGCTGAGTGCATCCAGCTCAAGGTAGATATCCTTGTTAATGCCCATCACATCGAGAGTCTGCGGAGTACCCTTCTGGCTGAAGATGAAGTTGAAGGTGTAGTCCTTTGCAGTGATGTCAAATGAGCGGTAGTAGAACTTTTCACCCTTGATTTCCTTGGTCTCGGTCATCACGTCACCGGGCCAAGCCTTGCTGTTAGTGAGGGTCTTGTCGTCGTCCCATGCCCAGCAGTAAACGCTTGTCCAGTTGTAAGGAGCAACTGTGGGATCCTTAACATATACGGTCACGGGATAGGGGTCGAAGGGCTCAACCACCTTGATAGTGTAGTTGCGAGTGATCTGACCCACCACGTTAGCGCCGTCCTTGAGACCCAGTGTGAGAGTGGTGTTCTTGTTGAAGTTAAGAATCTGGCCGTCGGTTGCGTTAGTCCAAGTGCTGCCGCCGTCGGTGCTATAAACGAGCTGCTTGCCTGTTGCGGTAATCGCCTGCAGTGTCACGCTCACGTTGTTGTTATACTCGCCGCTGGGCTTGTCGCACCATGCGGTCTCCATGTCGTTGGGGACATACATCAAGTAGTGGTAGCCTTTAGCAACGAGGGTGCATCCGTTAGCACGCATGTCAACCACGTCCTGTGGCACTTTACCCACCATCACGATGAGTTTCTTGCCGCTCTTGGTGGTAGCAGTCTGTGACACGAAGTAGTCCTTTTGTGATGCCAGCGTGGTGGGGCGGCTCTGGTTGTGAACGCCCACGAGCTTGCGCACGGCAATCATCTGCTTGATTTCCTCCTTGTAGGCAAGCCAGTGCTTCAAGAACACGCAGGGAGTTCCGGGCATCGACAGCATGAAGGCGTTGAGCGCCAGGGTGTCGGCCTTGATGGGGTCTTGGGGATAGCTGCTTGAACGGTACTCGGTGTCGTGATTCTCGATGAAAGTCACGGCATAGCGGCTGTAAGCGCTCTGGCGAGCGATGCTTGCGTTGGTAAGGGCAGCCCAGTTCTTGTTGTTGACCACGTCGCGGGCTGTGTAGCGGAAGGGGAAGTCAAACGCTGCGCTCTGGATCACGTTGTCCACCTTGGTGCCGTTAATCCAGTTGGTCACAGCACTCACGTTGCCGTCCCAGTACTCGCCCACGCTGAATTGCAGCTGTGCGGTGCTGTTGTACAGGCCGGTGAACTTTGATGCATAACCCTTAACCATGTCATATCGCACGCCGGTGTAGCCCAGGTCGTTGATGAGCTTGTCGAGATAAGCGTGGCAAATCTTCTGCACGTTAGCGCTGTTGTGGTCCAGGTCGCGCATGCCGTCCCAGCCCTCGCCGCTGTCGTTGTACTGCGACAGCTGGTAGCCGTTAGCATCGCAATATTCCTTAGTCTTGCCACCGTCGTCGTTCTTCACCACGTCGGTCGAGACAAACTGCATAGTCTCGCCCTTGTAGGTCTCCTTGGGGAACACTACCCACTTGCCGCTCTCCTGGAAGTGGTTGATCACCACATCGGCAATGATACCGGTGCCCTTTGCCTTGAAGGTGTTGATCATTGTGCGCAGGCCGGTCTCGTTGCCAAACGAGCTTGTATAGTTAGTGAATATGTACTTGGGATTGTAGCCCATAGATGTGCCGCCGCAATAGCCGCTCTGGGGAACCCAGATCAAATCAAAGAACTCTGCCAGCTCGTCGGCTTGATTGGTGAATTTAGTCCACTGGGTGTCCTTGTAAGAATCCCAATAGAAACCTTGCAGCATCACGCCCTCATACTGTGAAGGCCAGCCCTGGGCAAATAATGAAACAGTTGTTGCAAGCGCAACGATGGTTGACAGTATTTTCTTCATATTTAAGTTTTTTGAGGTATGCAAGTTGTTTGCATGTGCAAAATTAAGTGATTTTGTGCAATTTACCAAATTTCATTATTGTATCTTGTACAATATATTAGTGCAAACGATTGCACACCACCCCGCAAACCCGCACATTCACACCCACGGAGGATAATTTTTTTAACATTAGTGTCCGGTAAAGTAACTATACAGTTGATACGATTTTTTTGCAGAGTCCCCGCGCGGATCTCACGGATTTTACGGATTTTTTATTGAAGTAATATTAACAACGAGAGGCTGAAAGCCGACACGAGGGTGTGTATTTTCCTGATTTCGGTTGACTGTCAGCGGATGTGATGTAATTCCATTGTGCTTGCAGAGCAAGCTATTTTCTAAGCGAAGCATAAAAATCATAAGAAAAATATTTTCTTTTTTTCCGGACAACATTAATTAGCATCTTATACCATCTCCCATTACATATCTTCCATTGAAAGGCCTCTCTTTGTTACTTCCCTTCCTCTGAACAAACGTCGTTTCATCTCTGTGACCTTTTCATCCAGTCGGGCTGGAGAGTATTTCTCGGGGTTGCGCTTCACTTCGTATGCTTCAACGTCACCTTCAAGTGTTTCGGCTACGATGTCAATCTCAAAGTCATCACGATTCCCCTTGGAGTTAACGCCATTTGGCTGCCACCAACCGCCAATCTGCTTATATTGGCAACTTTCCATCATCTTAAGACGGAACCAGCGTTCAAGGGCTATGCCTGAGAATGTTGTGTAGTCATTGGTGATGATATTCTCCAGTGCAGGCATATTTTGTATCTCAATGAGGGATGAATATCTGTGTATGTAACGGAACCAGAAGCGGAAGAAGTTGTCTTGTATTTCATAACGTACTGTCTGGCTGCCTCTCTTGGCACCGATGGGACGCTTCTTCTTTATGATACCGTATTTCTCCTCGAGTATCTTCATCTGTCCTCCAAGGCTCTTCATGCCAATAGCACTCTCTATCTCGCTCTGCGTGACATCACCGTGAGCAATCTGGTCAAGGATGCTGAAATACGTGCCATACTGTTTGCCGAACTCTTGGACTAGAATCTTCTTGCCTTCGTCCACAAAGTAGCTGTCACCACTTGAACAAACATAGTGAATCATCTTCCTCACGTCTGTACAGCCGTTATTCATCAGAAGCTCAATGTAACGAGCCACTCCCCCTGTAATAGTCCAGAGTGCCAAGAGGTCTTCCGACGTGTAATCAGGCTTGTGATCGCCTAGAATCTCCTTTATCGTCTCTGTGCTGAACGGCTTCAACTTGATTGTGCTGTCATCCCTGCCGAATAGTGGCTGTTCTTCGTCCTTGAAAATCTTTTCCATCATGCGGAATATAGAGCCGGACACAATAAGGCAAACATTTGTCTGCTTCTTGTATTCGTCCCACAATTCCTGCATGTCACTGAATATGCCAGGATTTGTGTTGTCAAACTCTTGAAACTCATCAATGAAGAGCGTGAACTTCTTACGCTTGCCTATTTCCAGTATCATCCGGAATAGTTCACGAAACGTGGTCATTCCACCAGGGACAAACTCTGCAAGTTTTTCGCGCACCTCCTGTATGAAGGTTCTGACCAAAACGGTTTCAGTCTTTCGACCGACAAAGAAATACAAGCCCGGAGCTTCTTCATGCGTCTCACTCATCAGTTTGTACACAAGACTAGTCTTACCCACACGCCTTCTGCCTGTGAGCACAACAAACCGGGAGTAATCGTTGTAAGCCTGACGCTGCAACTCCTTGAGTTCGGTCATCTCGTGCATTCTGTCGTAAAATTTCTTCATTGTAATTTTATGGCTGTAAAATTTATGGCTGTAAAATTTGACCGCAAATTTACAAAGTATCCTTGATTTACACAAGGTTTATGGTCCAAAATTCAGGGCAAGCGCATCAAAATTGTTGCAAGAGTATTGCCTGAAAAGATTTGTCAACTTTCAATCCGAATAGGTGATTTTGCCCGACGGGTGGTACTGGTTGGTCTTGAGCCAGCGGCTCCAGCCTGACTGCCTGTCAAACTCCAGCAAGGGATCATCAAAAGAACCGTCCGAGGCCACTGCGCATGCTCATTTCATAGGTTGAACGTGACGGTGCTGGACCAAGATGGGATTGTGGAAGTTTGTAGATATTAACTCAACTTTAGCATATGGAACAATCTGAATTTCACCCATTTGCTCCGATTAGCGTCCTACTGGACGCATCTGTTTGTTGATACTATACCCCCACCGCCACTGAAGTGAACCCCGAAAGTTAGACAAAAAACTTTCGGGGTTTATTATGACAATAAAGAAAAGAAAGAAACATGATTATGTATCATTGGTTCATTACATGCGAATGTTAGATGAAGGATATTCGTTCCGTTATATCCAAGAT